>NZ_JAWJZB010000008.1:0-132500 GCF_032970865.1 Veillonella absiana
AGATTCAGTGGCGATAGCTACGAGGCTCCACCTGTTCCCATCTCGAACACAGTAGTTAAGCTCGTAAACGCCGAAAGTACTTGGCTGGCGACGGCCTGGGAGGATAGGAAGCTGCTGATTAAGCGAAAAAGAACGCTCACCCTTATAGGGTGGGCGTTCTTTTTTGCCTAATCCGTAGGCACTTTCAATCCTTCTAGTGTCGTTCCAGCCCATTTTGTAGCTATATAATCTATATTATATTCACTATAACGGCCTGTAAGGAGGGAAATAGGGACCAGAGGAGCCATGCGATGTATGCGACCATTGCATCGCTTAGTTCCGAGCGTAAGATTTCTCGAAGAGAAATCCACAGCGAGGAACATACTGAGTTGTCGAACCGTAACTAGGTTATTTATAACGAAGTGACGCATTGAGTCATTGCATCACTTTCCCACACTGAGCGAAGCGAACGGCGGGTGATAGGGACCGTAAGCTCGTAAACTACTACCGCAGCAACGAGCGAAGCAACGTTGCGGACAGCACAAAGCTTTCTATCCGACCAGGCTTGCCCTACTCTAAAATATCTCATCCTTTCATATTCCGTATGCCTCATTGCGTCTATATTCTTGTATTTATCGCCACACTATGATATTCTCAATTAAGATGTTTTAGTAATAAAGAATCTTAACTTAGTGACTAAATATAGACACAAAATAGGGAGTGTTTTCGTATGCTTAGTTCAAATGATGTTGGTTATGATAATAAATTGAATTATCGAAAGTGCGATGTCAAAAATAAGAAAATAAAGCGCCGTTGTATTTTCACTATAACGGCTATAATTGCAGTAGTATTATCGTTTATAGTGGTGTTCCTTGGGTGCTGGACTATATCTAGCTATTATAAAATTGGTGGTGTACCTGTGATGAATTATCATGCTGTTAATGATATTAGCCATTCTTCACTTGTAGTAACTACCAGTGATTTTCGTGATGATATGAAGTATTTGGCAAATAATGGTTACACTAGTATAACCATGGATGAGTTATATAATTATTTAGTTCATAATGAATCCTTGCCTGATAAACCAGTATTAATTACTTTTGATGACGGTTATACTGACAATTATACGAATGCCTTTCCTATATTAAAGGAATATCATATGCAAGCAACGTTGTTTATGATTGGTGATGCTATTGGCACAGATCGTTTTTTATCAGCGGAGCAATTAAAAGAAATGGATGCTAATGGATTTCATATAGAAGCTCACACGTATTCACATAAGCGCTTAACCAATCTTGATGATATGACATTACAAGCCGATTTAGCTAAATCTAGAACTGTTTTAGAAAGTCTTTTACAGCGTCCCATACGATATCTTGCTTATCCACAAGGATTTAATAATGAACTAGTACAACAACGTACAAAAGATGCAGGCTATTTAATGGCTTTCACAGTGGCGCCAGGAACGGTTAAACCTGGAGATAATTTATTTGCTTTAAATAGATTATCTATATTTGAAGGTCTTGATCACTGGTGGATTTTGCGACTACGTATGCATGTACCAGAAATCATTAGAGTGACTTGGCATTTGAGGGATATATTGAAAGATAATGGATTTGTATTTTTATCCCAATTAGTACCTTTATTCTAAATTTGGGGTCAATGGTTTTCATTTCTATATATAATTATAATTTCGACCGCTATTGGTAATACTAATGGCGGTCGTTTGTTGTTGAAATATCGTGTATAATAAAACAATATAAGTAAATTTACAAATGAGGTATCACTATGGATGAAAGAGATTGGAGTATATTATTAACCTTGTATGAAGAGAAAAATATTACAAGGGCTGCTAAAAAATTATTCATTTCTCAGCCCTCATTGACAAGCCGCATTCACGATATAGAAGCACGTTTTGGCGTGAAAGTAGTAGTTCGGAGTAAACAGGGCGTTACTTTCACCGAAGAGGGAGAATATCTTGTTCAATGTGCTCGTGAGATGATAGAGAAATTACGAAGTATTGAACAGACTATCCAAGGTTTTGGCACTGATGTTAAAGGAACAATTCAATTGGCAACTACTGGATTGTTTACAAAACATGAGTTGCCTTTAATTATAAAGGGTTTTTTGAATTATATCCAAATGTAGAATTTAAAGTTAGGACGGGGCTTAGTGAACATATTTTAAGTCTGGTTAGTGAAGATAGTAGTGATGTAGGTTTTGTCCGCGGTGACTATGATTGGAAATAAATGGCTTAGGATACGCTTTTTTACCAGATTCACTGATACAAGGTGAAGAATTTGAGTGTATTCCCATGATACAAGCAGATGGCAAACCTTTGCTACGTCGCACATGGATGATGTATAAGTCTAGTCAGATTAAATCGGCGGCTACGAGAACCTTTATAGAGTTTATGTTAAGTTACTATCATCATTAAAATAACTGATTGAAACCATATGTGTTTCGTATTATCTTTTTAAATCATTATATAATAGAATTATATTAAGCTTTAGATAGTCCCTATATACATGGTACATTTAGTTTGCCTAATGGCGAGCTAGATACTTGCACAGTACCATGTATATGGGGACTATTTTTATTGTATAAATTTGATATATAATGGATATATTCTAATAATTTATAACAGTATAGAGTGGCTAGGCCACATAGTGTTGAAAATAAAGCGAGGTTGTTATGTCTCAAGAAGAAATTAAAGATAGACCTTTACGAGTATGTGTCTTAACTGTATCTGATACTCGTACGGTGGAAACTGATAAAGGGGGAAATACGGTTATTCAGTTTCTTGAAGAAGCTAATCATATAGTCGTAGATCGAAGTATTGTAATCGATGATTATGATCAAATCCGGTCGACTATGATTAAGTGGTTAAAATACGGTGATATTGACGTTATTATTAGTACTGGAGGTACCGGTATTGCTAAACGAGATGTGACTATAGAAGCTGTAGATAGTTTAGTTGAAAAAGCTATCCCTGGATTCGGTGAAATTTTTAGATACTTGAGCTATACAGAAGATATTGGTACACGTGCTATTGCATCTCGGGCCACAGCAGGGATAAATGGTAACACTATTTTGTTTGCCATACCAGGATCTGTAGGGGCAGTGACATTGGCTATGACTAAACTCATTATTCCTGAAATGGCTCATTTTGTAAGAGAGGCAACCAAGTAAATATATTAGTATTGTCAAAATAAGGTAAAAGCGAAGTAAAACGGACTGAATATGTCAAATGATAAAAATAGATAAAGTATATAAAACTGATAACATTAGTTTGTAAAATTATATGTAATCTCTAAGACTATCTATTTTTTCTATGCTATAATGAGAATATCAGTGACAGATAGTTACGATTTATTGATGGGACAAATTCTATCGGGAGGTTTCCATGGCTTTCAAACTAAAAGGGAAAGAAGAGAAATTCTTTGGCATTTTAGAAGAACATGCACAATTATGTCAAGATGCAAGCTTAATTTTGTTATCTGTTTGTAAAGGCGAGCTTGATAAAGCAGCAGGTTTTAGGGACATTGATGTAAAAGAAAAACGTGCTGATGAATTAGTGAATGAAATAGCAGAGCGTTTGCGTAAAACTTTCATCACGCCAATGGATCGTGAAGATATTCAATTATTGATTGAGCAATTAGACGATACAATTGACATTGTAAAGGATATTGCAGATAAAATGTTGATGTATCAAGTAGGAATAGCTAGTGAAGGTGTTGTACGTTTAGCGGAAATCGTTGCAAAATGTTTGAAACACATTAATAAATGTATTTCTTATATGGATAGTCTCAAGAAAAACTATATTAAGGTTGATGGACGTGTTCATGAAGTAATTCGATTGGAATCTGAAGCAGATACAATTTACCATGAAGAAATGGCAAAATTATTTAAAGAATGCTCTGATCCTATTGAGATTATCAAATGGAAGGAAATTTTGGCAGCTATGGAAGATGTTATCGATGGTTGCGAAGATTTGGTGGGAACATTCCGCCGGGTTGTGTTAAAGTATGCTTGATCATTATTTAGTTTGGGCCGTTGTATTTTTAGCATTAGCGTTTGATTATATCAATGGGTTTCATGACACCGCTAATGCCATTGCAACGTCTGTTTCTACTAGAGCGATTAATCCTAAAACGGCTGTTATGATGACGGCTGTCCTAAACTTTTTAGGTGCGATGATTAGTACTGGTGTCGCCAAGACAATTGGTGGCGACCTTGTTATGGATGCCAAAATGATTGACAGTGGCGTCATTTGTGCTGCTTTAATTGGTGCCATTGCATGGAATTTATTAACCTGGTGGTGGGGCATTCCAAGTTCTTCCTCTCATGCGTTAATTGGTGGCGTTATTGGTGCAGTTGGTTTCTCTGTAGGCTTTGATGCACTTAATGAGGCCGGTATCATTAAGATTTTTCTATCTTTAGTTATTTCCCCAATTATTGCAATGGTGGGCGGGTTCATTATTATGAAAGTCTTGCTATTGTTATTTGGTAGATTTTCACCGATAGCTTTGAATGATCGATTCCGTACGATGCAGGTTTTATCTGCAACGTTAATGGCCTTCTCTCATGGGTCTAATGATGCTCAAAAAGCTATGGGGATTATTACATTGACTTTGTTAAGCGGTGGTTATATCGACACTCTTGATGTACCAACATGGGTTAAAATTTCCTGTGCTATGGCTATGGCCCTTGGTACTGCTGCAGGTGGGTGGCGTATTATTTCCACAATGGGGAATAAAATCTTCAAAATGGAAACTATCAATGGCTTTGCCGCTGATTTAAACTCTGCTATTACCATTTTTACAGCTACATTTTTACACTTGCCTGTTAGTACAACACACGTTGTGAGTGGTTCTATTATGGGGGTAGGATCTTCTAAACGAGTGAAAGCTGTTAACTGGGGTGTTGCTCGTTCTATGGTTATGGCATGGTTTGTAACCATTCCATTATCTGGTTTGGTAGCAGCTTGCACATATTGGATTGGTTCTGTAATTTTCTAATATTAATACAAATATTTTGATGAGTGTTTGTTGTCATCATCGATAGAGTTCGCGTGCTATACTTAATCTTCTATTTTCAAGAGATTAAATATAGTGTTTAAGCGGACTCTATATTTTTTTCTTTCATAGTAAAAAGAATGATTTTTAATGCCTGTAAAGTGTGTATAAAGCTAGTAAATTGGTGAAAACTTTAAAACATTACAATTGCAGTTAAAACATTACAATTGCAGTATTATTTTATTTAGTTTATACTAATACTAAGCAAAAGAAGTATCCTAAGAGGAGAGGTAGGGGATGTAATGAGATTGAATCAGGCGACTGACTATGCGTTCCGCATGGTGTTGCATATGGCCGTATTACCAGAAGGCTCTAAAATAACTGGTGGTGTACTCGCGAGAGAACAAGTAATACCTGAACGGTTTTTATTAAAAATTATGAGAAGTTTAATTGCTGCAGGTATTATGAAGTCCTATCGAGGTGTAGATGGTGGCTTTTCACTTAACAAAAAGCCTGAAGACATTACATTGTTTGATGTAATTGTAGCTATTGAAGGTGATACATATCTAAAACGATGCTTGTATGATCAGAATAGCTGCTCTAAAGCTTGCTGTGGACATTGCTCTGTGTATGAAGTAATGGCCCAGATTCAGCATAATTTGACGAAAGATTTAAAAGCAGTAACCTTTGATAAATTAGCTGCTCGGGAAGTCGAAATTGCTGGTGAAGCATCAGTTTGTAATTGTCAATAATACCATTTTCACTAATAGTCTATAAACACTTGTTTGAGGCTTTCTTGTATTTTTATTTGCTACAAAATAAGTATTGTATTTAGGGTTTTAAGGAGGACGATTATGTTTGAAGCAGTGGACTTAGCTCGGTTGCAGTTTGCTCTAACATCTATCTATCACTGGTTATTCGTACCTTTCACATTAGGGATGACTGTGATTGTAGCGATTTTAGAGTGGACATATGTATCCACAAAAAATGAAGTGTACAAAAAAATGGCGAAGTTTTGGGGGAAATTATTCCTTATTAACTTTGCAATGGGTGTTGTAACTGGTATCGTACAGGAATTCCATTTCGGTATGAACTGGGCAGAATACTCTCGTTTTATGGGTGATATTTTTGGCGCCCCATTGGCTCTAGAAGCATTAACAGCATTCTTCTTGGAATCTACATTTATGGGCGTATGGATTTTTGGTTGGGATAAATTGTCCTCAAAAGCACATGCTACTGTTGCTACATTAACAGCTCTTGGCACTAATTTATCTGCATTTTGGATTCTAGTAGCTAGTTCATTTATGCAACATCCTGTGAGTTATGTGATTCGTAATGGCCGTGCTGAGATGGTAGACTTTTTGACGATTGTTCAAAATGGTTACCTTCCAGGTCAATTCAGCCATATCGTATTGAATGGCTCTATGACAGCTGGTGTTGTTATTATGGCTATTAGTGCATGGCACCTATTACGTAATAATGCCACTGATTTTTATGCTAAATCTGCTAAATGGGGGATTGTAGTGACAATCATTGCTGGTATATTAGGGGCTGGTGCTGGTCATTTCCAAGGTCAATACATTACAAAAGTACAACCAATGAAAATGGCTGCTATCGAAGCATTGTGGGAAACTCAAGATCCAGCACCATTCTCCTTGGTGGCTAATATCGATACAAAAGCACAAACAAATACAAGTGCAATTGAAATTCCAGGGGGCTTGTCCTTCTTGACTCAAGATTCCTTTACTAGCGGTAAAGTAGAAGGGATTAAAAATCTACAAGCAAAATACGAAGCAGAACATGGTCCTGGTAATTATACACCAGACGTACCTTCTATTTTCTGGTCCTTCCGTGTAATGGTGGGTGCTGGTTCTCTTATGATTTTAGTAGCATTACTTGCATTGCTTAAAGTTAAAACAGGTACTTTGGCATCTAGTCCAACTATGTTGAAAGCAATGTTCTGGATGTTACCATTACCTTATCTTGCTAACTCCACAGGCTGGTATGTAGCAGAAGCTGGTCGCCAACCATGGCTTGTATATGGATTGCAATTAACAGCTGATGGGGCATCTAAATCTGTAACTGCTCCTGAAATTTTGACTACAATCATTGGTTTCACATTGGTATATGTTGTAGCCGCTATTGCAGCGATTTATTTAGCTGTAGAGCATATTAAAAAAGGTCCAGAAGGTAATCATGCTCACGATGTAGTAGAAAAAGAGGAGGCAAGATTATGGAACTAATTACTAATAACCTTAATGTTGTCTGGTTTATCCTATTATGTGTGCTGTTCGCAGGATTTTTCTTGCTTGAAGGCTTTGACTATGGTACAGGCATCTTGTTACCATTCATTGGTAAAACTGACGTTGAACGTCGTCAAATGATTAATGCATTAGGTCCAGTTTGGGATGGTAATGAAGTGTGGATGATCACTGCTGGTGGTGCTATGTTTGCATCTTTCCCACATGTATACGCTACACTATTTAGCGGGTTCTACATGGCTCTATTCTTGATGCTTGCAGCATTAATTATTCGTGGTGTATCTTTTGAGTTCCGTAGTAAAAGTCCAAATTTGCTTTGGAGAAAAGGTTTTGACTACTGTATTTTCTTCGGCTCTTTGATTCCTGCTTTATTATGGGGTGTAACTGTTGGTAACTTGATTCAAGGTACTCCAATTGATGAATCTATGACATATGTAGGTACATTCTTTGACTTGTTGAGCCCTTACACATTATTGTGTGGTGTAGCCTTTGTATTGGTATTTACATACCATGGTGGTTTATTTACTTCTATTAAAACAAGTGGCCCAATTTCTGAACGTGCTCGTGCAGCATCTTTAGTTGTAGGTGTTCCCACTGCTGTTGGTGCATTAGCATTAGTTGGTGCAACCTATGCCTATACTGATTTATTTGATAGTACATTAGGAATTGTAGCTTTTGCGGCAGCTATCGTGTTTTTCCTAGTATCTTGGGGCGCAGCACGTACTCGTAATACTAAAATGGGTTTCCTATTTAGCTCTTTGACTGTTATTATGGTAACAGTAGCATACTTCGCTGGTTTATTCCCACGCATTATGGTTTCTAGTTTAAATCCTGCTTGGGACTTAACCATCACGAATGCATCTTCTTCTCCTTATACATTATTGTTGATGACTGTGGTAGCATGTATCTTTGTTCCAATTGTACTTGTTTACCAAATCTGGACATACTGGATTTTCCGTCATCGTGTAAGCGAAAAAGATCTACATTACTAATTGGCACATGATTAGCATGATCCAATTAATTAGGCGTGCTCATTGAGCACGCCTTTTTTATAGTTTATTTGAAAGGATTTACATGCTGAATCGGTTAGCAATTAAAGAAATAAAAAACTGCAAGTCTCAAACTATTATGCTGGGACTCACTAGCTTACTAGGGAGTATTTCCATCGTTGGTCAAGCTTGGAATTTTGCAAACCTTATTAATAATTTTATATTCCATGAGGCTACATTGGAATCTGAAACAGATAACATTATAGGCTTAGCTGTTTTCGTGATATTACGCCTCATATTTCATTATTTACAAGAAAAAGTAGCCAATCAATTGGCGCATGCCACGAAGGCTTCTCTACGTCATCAAGTATTGATACATATGTTTAGCCAAGGCTTACAACATAGAGAATCCCATGGGGATATGATTCATCTAATTGCAGATGGTCTAGACCAAGTAGAGGCATATATTGCTCGCTACATTCCACAAATATTATATGCTGCAATAATACCTCTCGTGATGGGGGTTGCTATTATCGATTCTGTACCTTGGATTGGTATTATCTTACTCTTAACGGTACCACTTATTCCGTTCTTTATGATACTTATCGGCAAGCAAGCCGAGAAAATGAATCAAGAGCAGTGGGAGCGTATGAGTTTCCTATCAGGTCATTTCCTTGATATGCTACAAGGTTTAGCCACTCTGAAGGTGTTTGGTCGTTCCAAGGAGCAAACGTCTGTTATAGGTCGTTTATCTGGAGAATTTAGGGATTCTACATTAAGGGTGCTACGAGTGGCCTTTTTGTCAGCCCTAGTGCTTGAATTGGTGAGTACTATCAGTACTGCACTAATCGCCGTATATCTAGGGGTAACTTTGCTTTATCGAGGCATTGAATTTCTACCAGCCTTCTTTATTTTGCTATTGGCACCAGAGTTCTATACACCATTTAGACAATTAGGTGCTGCCTTCCATACGGGCATGGCAGGGCAGAGTTCATTACTTAAAATTGATGAATTTTTGCAGAGCCCAGGGCAATTGCACGAAGGTGGTTCCATCGAACTAGCGGATCCTATACATAGTATCGAATATAAAGAGTTATCATACACGTATCCCCATAGTCACAATGGTGTTTCTGACATTACTATTTCTCTTACGAATGCAGAGCGTGTGATGCTTGTCGGTGAAAGTGGTGCTGGTAAAACTACGTTAGCCCATCTCTTAGCTGGTTTCCTAAAGCCAGAGAGACATACTTTGTTTGTCAATGGAGTAGATCTTTGTGATATATCCATGGAGTGGTGGCGTGAACAACTTGTGTACGTATCTCAACGACCACATATTTTTAAAGGAACTTTACGTGAAGCTATTACGTTTGGCCTTACTGTATCCGATGAGGACCTTATTGAGGCTTGTAAAGCTGCTGAAATTTATGACCTTATCCAATCTAAGGATGGACAATTTGATTTTGAAGTTGGCGAAGGTGGATTAGGTCTCAGTGGTGGGGAAAAACAACGGATTGCTTTAGCTCGTGCTTTTCTCAGGAAAGGTTCGGTTCTTATCCTTGATGAAGTAACAGCCCACTTAGATGTAAAAACGGAAGAGTCGATTTCTCGGGCATTACAGCGTTTAATGACAGGTAAATTGGTATTACTCATTGGACATCGCTTACAAACTATGTCCTGGGCTAATACACTATATGTTTTGCGTCAAGGGAGAGTAGAAGAATCTGGAACTTACGATGAGCTTATTGGTAAACACGGGTATTTCTATGAATTGATTAAGGCCGGTACAGGACGATTTGTAGAGGATATGACAGAAAAGCAGGATACTGTGGAACGTCAATCTGTAGTAAAGGGCTCTCTTAATACGAACTCTCTTGCTAATAGCAGGCCTAATACAGTAACGTCCTATCCTATAAGTGTAAAACCAGTTGTAGATACGGTTTCTAAGCAGTCCTCTTTTATGGGAAAATTAGGTCTCTTATTCTCCGTACTAAGTCCGGCTAAATGGTCTTTAGTATTAGCCTTTATTTTCTCCTTCCTTACTGTATTTATGAACGTAGGTTTATTAAGTACATCTTCCTGGTTATTGGCCAGTGCCGCATTACATCCTGGCATTCACTACCTCAGCATCTCCATCGTAGGGGTTCGATTCTTTGGCATTAGTCGTGCCGTATGTCGTTATTTTGAACGATATACATCACATCATATGGCCTTTCAAGGGTTATATGGACTTCGTGTATGGTTCTACGAGCATTTAGAGCCTTTAGGTCCTGCCATATTTAAACGATTTGGTGCAGGTGACTTGCTTGGTCGTATTATGTCAGATATCGAAGTCTTACAGTTTTTCTATTTACGTGTATTAATTCCACCTATGGCAGCCGTTGTATTGACAATTCTTGTCATGATGGGCGTAGGATATATTTCGACAACCTTGATTTGGATTGTATTAGCTGCATTTGTTATAGGCGCAATTTTGATTCCTATCTATGTGTATCAATTTAACAAAAAATCCTTAGTTACTGTAGCAACTGTACAAGGGCAGGTAAAGCGGGAGATTACGGATATGCTTGATGGATTGGGGGATATTATTGCCTACGGTCAACGTCAGCATGCTTATGAAAGTATTACAAAGGCCTTTCAAGTAGCTGAGGATGCAAAACATAGAATTAGTGAGGGCACAAATCAGGGAAATATCTCTTTTATGGGTCTCGTTCAAGTGACTATGATTATTACTGCTATAGTGGCAGCAGGTGTCCTTGAAGGTACGTGGGCTAGCGTGTATGTAGCTGTGGCTGCTATCGGTGTACAGGCTTGGTTTGAAGCATTACAGCCAATGACTATAGCCTTGCATCATGGTTATGAGAGCGCCGTAGCAGTAAATCGGTTGCATACGTTAGGTACATCTAGACCAGCTGTAGTAGAGGCGACGAATCCTTTACTGATAGATAGCGGGGTGCAAGCTATAGATGATATTGTGTTAGATCATCTATCCTTTGGCTATGATGATACAAAGGTTTATAATGATTTATCTATGACTATCAAGTCTGGGGAGTCTGTAGCTATCGTTGGTGCTAGCGGTTCGGGTAAAACAACGCTTATCAATATTCTAGAACGATTTTATGACTATGAAGGTTCTATTCGGGTGAATAACCATGATTTAAAAGACTATGATATTGAGTCTTGGCGAAGTCAAATTAGTGTTATTTCTCAAGATACGTATATTTTCCATGCTACGGTAGAGGAAAATATACGTTTAGCGAATCCCTATGTAGAGGAGTCCGTATTACGCGATGCTATTGAATGGGCATCATTAACAACGCTTGTCAATCGATTACCCAATGGATTGCAGACTGTCGTTGGTGCTGGTGGAATGGGCCTTAGCGGAGGGGAACGTCAGCGTATCGCTTTAGCTCGTATGTATTTACGTCAAAGCCCAGTACTATTGCTTGATGAACCATTAGAAGGCCTTGATCAGGTAACTCGTAATGACATTCATCGCAAATTAATGACTTTCATCAAAGGTCATACAGCCATTTATATTACACATCATTTGGAAGGTATTGACCAAATGGATCGTATCGTATTTATGGAACAGGGGCAAATTATAGAATCTGGCACATATGAAGAACTCATTGCATTACGTGGTAAGTTCTGGGAATATTGTTGCTTGTCCATGGCTCGAATTTAGAGCGAGTGTATTCTAAGATATAGCAAAATGTGGTATAATCCATATGTTATAGGACATATTAACCCTGGAGGGGCTATGAATACATTTTTCGCCAATCTCAAGTCGTTACTGACTGATGGTGAAAATTCTCAGGATCATACAGTCGAACAAAATACACCCGTAGTTAGGGACGATGTGCCTGTACAGCGTGAATTGTTCGATCATCAAGTACTGACCATAGAAGAAGATGTGATCAATCGCATCCTTCGTGCTAGCATTCGTAAGCACTGGTTCTTTTATTCCGTGACCTTTGAATTTGAGCCAAATAATCATGTGTTCCTATCCATTATTTCGAAATGGGGGAATGTGATTAATGTGGAGTATACAATTGAAGACTTGTGGTTTGATGATTATACATCGTCATTTGCCATTAAATTAGATACCAATAATATAGATACAGGCGGATTTATTTTAAACTCTATTCTTCATCTCATCGGTAATTGGAGTCTCAATTTATTTGGGGTATTCTTCAATCCTATTGAGCTCGGTGAGAATGGATCAACACTTCGTTTTGAGAAGAATGGTATTATCCAGTTTGATCTCAATAAAGATACGAGTTTGAAAAAAATGATTCCGTTCCCAGAACGTGAAGTGGGGAGTAAAGGTCCAGTATTACTGGCTAACCCTAAAACGAGTCAGTCCATACTGCAATTGGACTATTATTCCTTCCATGATGAAGTGGATACTTTTGTGGCGCCTGATGTGCCCACAAAAACGAGCTGGTTACGTTCTGTTGATATTGCAGCAGTGTTGTTGTTGCCAATGGGGGTGTGGATTACATTCCTCATTTTGCATCACTATTTGCCAACGGAAACGCTAGACTTCTCATTCTCCACGTACTTTTTGATTTCACTGGGGATTTTTGTCATTTCCTTCTTGGTGATGAATATTCCGCGATACATTTATATGTACTTTGATTCGCGAAAACATTGGCAAAGTGCATTTGTGCACAACAATATTAAAATACAAATGCGTAAGCTTCATCGTCGTATTTTCACATATCAAGCATCATTGACAACGGATTGTGAAATGACAGAGGCTGTTGAAAGCCAAGAACGTATTAAAAATTTGTTATTACAAATTCGTGATAAGCGATTTCTTGTGCAACGCCTCAAATTGGCTGATGATGACCGGGACAGAAAACAAAAGGTAAAATTTATCATCGCCTATATTGGCTGTACATTATTTGAATGGATGCTGTTGGTGAGATAAATAAAGACTAACTATTGCATCTATATACATTAATGAAATGGAAATCTAAATATAGTAAAAAACCTTGCTACTCAGATGAATAGCAAGGTTTTTTTATAACTCGTATATTATGTTGTAGCTCCGTCGTGGGACTGAATCAACATAGTACAAATTTATTTGTTTTTAGAAATAGCAGCTTTACGGTGGGCTAAATTTTCTTTATCCCGTCTTTGTTTACGTCTAATAGATTCTGGGGGCAATCCAAATTTATTTTTTCTTTTATCACCTGGTAGAATCATTAATAGAAAAGACACAAATGCTAAAATACTATGCAAGATAATCGATGTAGAAGGCAATGCATTATAGGTATACACAAAGGTAATGAAAAACGGCCAAATTAATGCTGGTAAGGCGGGGGCATTTAAATCCTGTAGTCGTCTTGCGAGTACTGTACAGAGCAATGGAAAAATTAATGCTTGGCAAAGTCCAATAAAGAGTCTGAGCCCCCAATAGGCAGGTAATGTAACGATGATATTAATCATATTTTGATAGAAACTACCTAGTATATGAAATACAATCATCAGTCCCATATAGCCAATGATGAACTGCACTCGATTTATGCGTCCCTGTAAATTAAAAATAGGGATATTTAATTGTCGTCCTTGATAGGCAATAAACATACCAATAAAACCGATTACTAATGCACGGCCTATGGCGTAAACGATAACCATATATACTCCCGAATATTACGTGTCATATACAAACAGTCCAATACATTCTATCAGTATAACATAAATGAGTAAATTCTGTACAATTTGGCCGATTTTCATCGAGTTTTACGATGAAAGACCCCATACATAATCTGTATGGGGTCTTTCATCATTGTAGCGCTATATGTCTTGTACAATATGTTGAATAGTATAAGTTAGGGCTACTCCATTAATTAGGTACGCTCTGGATTTGGTAAACTAATTAATTCTGGTAACATTAATTCAAAGGCGATGCCGTGTTGCATGCTTTTGATATTGTCTACGGTAGCTTGAATGGAATGCGTTGTAAATGTCATGGCAATACGAGCTGCTTCATATGGTGTGTAGCCGCGCATGACACAGCCAGCGAGGACGGATGTAAAAATATCTCCTGTGCCGGTGGCTTTCACAGGTACAAGGGGAATAGATAATTTTTGTAAATCATCATGAATGCCGTCGTACACGGCCACAACAGCATGCGTTTCTGATGGTACGCTTGTCATAATGACCATGTCTGGTCCCATATCGTGTAGTAAACGACAACGGCGTTTTAGTTCATCGTCGCTGATTGGATCAGTGGAGAAGGAGATATCTAGGAGAAAGCAGGCCTCAGTATAGTTGGGTTTTAAAATGTGGGCATGGGAAATGAGTTGACGCATAGCATCTACCATGGTTGGTGTATAGATGGAATAGAGGTGGCCATCATCCGCCATAGCTGGATCGACGATGACCATTTGGTTTTCCTTGCCAAATCGTGCAATAGCCTCCTCAACGAGATGTATTTGTTCTGGTGTTGCTAAAAATCCGCTCACGATAGCTTGGAAGTCAACGTGATTTTTTTCCCAACAATCCATAAAATCTTTGAGGTGGTCGGACAAGTCGACGAGTTCGTGGTAAGGATATTCTAAATGGTTGCTGAGCACTGCAGTGGCTAATGGCACTGCTTGTGTTTTGAGAGCACTTAAAATCGGGAGCATCACGGTCAGTGAGCAACGACCGATGGAGCTCATATCTTGTATAGTTAATATGCGTGGCACAGTATTCATGGATTACCTCCTAATAAACATTAGTTTTATTGTAATTCATAGGGCATGGTGTGTAAATACAGAAGGTCACATTATAAGTGAAATATTCAAAGTTTTACATTTATAAACTTGAGAAGTTAGAGAAAACCCTTTTTTACAACGAATGTATAAAATGTATATGTTTTTATGTATACATGCGCTAAATAACTGTATTATTAGGTAAAGCATGATAAAATAAGGTGTATCTATATACATACTAATAGAAAAGAGGATGACTATGGGTCGTTACATATTACAGCGCTTAGGTAGCTCATTAATTATCATATGGATTATTATTACCATCACATTTTTGTTGATGCACGCCATTCCAGGCGGTCCTTTCACGGCGGAGAAAAAATTGCCGCCTCAGGTGAAAGCCAGCATTGAGGAAAAATATCATCTCAACGATCCGTTGTGGAAACAATACACGGATTATATGGGGCGCATCGTGCAATTTGATTTGGGGCCGTCCTTTAAATATGAGGGGCGTTCCGTCAATGAAATTATCGATGAATCCTTCCCCGTGTCGGCACAACTTGGTTTTGGTGCCTTGCTAGTGGCCATTATCGGTGGTATTACAGCGGGTGCCATCAGCGCCATGAGACCTAATTCTTGGATTGATTATCTCGTGACCATTGGGTACACCTTAGGAATTTCGGTGCCTACATTTATCATTGGTGCATTGCTCGTATATTGGTTGGGATTTACTTTCCACTGGTTCCCTGTAGCTTTGTGGAAGGGACCGTCCTATATGGTATTACCGGTATTGACACTAGCGGCGCAACCGATGGCATTCATTGCGCGATTGACACGTAGTGGTTTGCTGGATGTGTTTGAACAAGAATACATTAAAACGGCTCGAGCAAAAGGCCTAAGCCAATCTGAAATTTTATTAAAGCATGCCCTAGGAAATGCGATTTTACCGGTTATTACCTATATTGGACCATTGGCGGCGGCATTGCTGACCGGTAGTTTTATTGTGGAAACGATTTTTGCCATACCAGGATTGGGCCAATACTTTGTTACATCCATTTACAATCGTGATTACACGGTGATTTTAGGGATTACCGTATTTTATAGTGCTCTCGTAGTGGGACTTAATTTGGTAGTAGATATGATTTACCCAATGATTGATCCACGGGTGACGATGCAGGAGGATAAGGATTAATGGAAAATACAGATTTTTTACCATTACAACGAACTGATGCCTCGGCGGAGTCCGTCTATGTGGCGAGACCGAGTGCATGGTATCGATTGCAACAAAATAAATTAGCCTTAGTAGGCTTAGGGATTATCGTTGTTATGATTATCCTGGCTATCGTAGGGCCTATGTTCTCTAGCTATACTTATGCGGAGCAAGATTTGATGGCGGCCAACCAAGGCCCTAGCAGTGCCCATTGGTTTGGAACCGACACATTGGGGCGTGATCTCTATACACGTGTTATGTATGGGGCACGTATTTCCTTAACCATCGGTTTTGTGGCAGCCCTAATCAATTTAGTGATTGGCGTGATTTATGGTGGTGTGTCGGGCTTCTTCGGTGGCAAGGTAGACCGCGTTATGATGGGCATCGTGGACATTCTTTACGGGATTCCACTATTACTATATGTCATTTTATTGATGGTGGTCCTAGAACCAGGCTTGACGTCTATCTTTATTGCCTTGGGCATTGCCTACTGGCTCACAATGGCTCGTATTGTGCGTAGCCAAATCATCAAAATCAAGAAGGAAGAATACGTTATTGCCGCTCAATCCATGGGTATTCCTTCATGGCGTATTTTATGGCGTCACATTTTGCCTAATTGCGCGGGACCTATCATTATCACTATGACACTAGCCATTCCAGAGGCTATCTTTACAGAGGCCTTCTTGAGCTTTATCGGCCTTGGCGTGAGTGCGCCGATGGCTAGTTGGGGCGTCTTGGCGGCAGAGGGCATCAATAGTATGCGCAGCTATCCATTCCAATTGATTTTTCCAGCCTTAGCGATTAGTATTACCATGCTAGGATTCGCCTTCTTTGGGGACGGACTTCGTAACGCCCTCGATCCAAAGGGAGGTGACAAATCATGATGAATGTAGATATGCACGCTAATCGTGATGCGGAATCAGTTGCGTCAAACATGATGCAACCGAATATGAGTGGTATGGAACATATGAATGAACATACTGATGTACTTGTTAACGTAGATAATCTCTGTGTCACCATCGATACATTCCGCGGTCCATTACAGGCGGTGCGCCATAATTCTCTCACCGTTCGAGCCGGGGAAATACTCGGCATCGTTGGCGAGTCCGGCTGTGGTAAATCTGTAACGGCCAATGCTCTTATGGGTTTGTTGCCCCTACGAAATACGGTTGTGACGGCGGATACGCTTATGGTGGATGGTCATGATTGTCGCAATTATACGGAATCCGACTGGAATACTCTTCGCAGCAGTACGGTGGCCATGGTGTTTCAGGATCCTATGACTGCATTGAATCCAATTTTATCTATCGGCACTCAATTATACGAGGTCATCACTCGTACGCCAGCCTATGGTGAAAGTTACGACAAACGAGCTATAGCCATCGATTTATTAACTAAAATGGGGATTTCTTCCCCAGAAAAACGATTAAAACAATATCCTCACGAATTAAGTGGCGGCATGCGTCAACGCGTAGTCATCGCCATGGCGTTAGCGGGTAAACCAAAATTAATCTTGGCCGATGAACCGACGACGGCCCTTGATGTGACCACAGAGGTGCAAATTTTAAAACTATTGCAACAATTGGCGAAGGAAGAAGGAATCGGTGTTATCTTTATTTCCCATAATCTTCGTGTGGTAGCACAACTTTGTGACCGCGTTATGGTTATGTATGCCGGTCAATGTGTAGAATCAGGTTCTGTAGAGGATATTTTCCTTAAACCGTCTCATCCCTATACACAAGGTTTACTACGGTCTTTACCACAAGGAAAAGCACGAGGCGAGCTCGTGGCTATCGAAGGGCAACCACCAGATGTGTATGTATTGCCAACTGGTTGTGCCTTTCACCCACGGTGTCCAGATGCTATGAATATTTGTGCCAAAGAAGAACCGTTAATGTCTGGTCAAGTGCAACATGTATACCGGTGCTGGCTTGCGAGAAAGGAGGCATCACTATGAGTTATTTATGGGAAACCAATCAATTAGTGAAAACCTTCTCGGCTGGTTCTAGTTGGGGTCAAAAACAACAGGTCTATGCGCTGCAAGGTGTTAGCCTCTATCAGAATCAAGGCGAAACCTTGGGTATCGTTGGCGAATCTGGCTGTGGTAAATCTACCTTTGGTATGACATTGATGGGATTGCACCAACCTACCTCGGGAACTATTACCATGAATGGACAGGTCATTAATCCTGTCAGGAATAAACAAATTATTCAACAGACTATGCAAATGGTGTTCCAGAATCCCTATGCATCCTTAAACCCACGCATGATGGTGCGGACGATGTTAGAGGAACCTTTATTGGTACATACCAATCTATCCCAAGCGGAACGTCGTGACCGCGTAAATGAGGTGCTTTCACAAGTGGGAATGGGACCAACACAGGGCGAGCGTTACGCTCATGAATTCAGTGGCGGTCAGCGTCAACGTATCGGTATTGCTAGGTCTCTCATTATGAACCCTAGTTGCATCATTTGTGATGAGCCTATTTCAGCGCTGGACGTGTCTATCCAAGTGCAGATTATGACGCTCTTGGAACGATTACAACAGAATCAACACATGTCATACGTGTTCATTTCACATGATTTGAACATGGTGCGATATATTAGTCATCGCATGGCCGTTATGTACCTCGGGGCTGTGATGGAGGAGGGTTCGGCTGAGACGATTTACGCACGACCCCTACATCCCTATACCAAGGCGCTCTTGGCGGTGAATGGCCCGGTTGTACCACATATGCCATTTGGCCAAATTTTAGAAGGAGAACCGCCAAATCCAATTAGCCCACCTAAGGGTTGTTTATTTAGCGGGCGATGCCCTGAGGTTGAGCCTCGTTGCCTCACTGAACGGCCAACGCTCAATACCGTAGATGGCCGACAAGTGGCTTGTTTTCATTGTGAATAGGAGAATTCATATGGAACGCATTTTAGCTGGGAAATCCTTGGAACACGCGCTGCAGGCGCTCATTGATGAGCGTGCGCCTCAAGGCAAGGTTTCCTATTTACTAACAACATTGGAGGATGACGAGAATATGCGCATCGTTGCAGCCCGTCATGAATCCCATATTCATACAGGGGCGAGCATGGTGAAAGTCCTCATTATGGAGTATTTATTCCACCTCTCTCGTGAAGGTCAACTCGATTTGGCTGATTCTATTTCCTTGAGCAAAACGCCTCGTGTAGAAGGGGCAGGCGCATTGCAAGAAATTAGTTCTAAACATAGTTTCACCTATCTCGAGTATTGTCGTCTCATGATGGTACTCAGTGACAATTGGGCTACGAATATTTTGATTCAAGCCCTTGGTATGGAAAATATTAATGCTCATGCAGAAAAACTAGGCGTATCCAATGTGACTATCAATCGCATGATGATGGATATTGAGGCACAACAAGAGAGACGGGAAAATACCATTTCTGCTCTCGATTTGGCGTTATTGTATCAACACATATATAATCTTCGCGATGAAAGCCTTTATGGTAGTGAAATGTGGAATATTCTTGGTCGTCAACAATATCGCGATGTGATTCCATTCCATTGGGGAGACCATGTGAAGTTTTATCATAAAACAGGTTCCTGGGATCAAGTGATTCACGATGGTGGTATTTTGCAGACTTTGCGTGGCGATTTCTGTATTATCGTCCTAATTAGTGATGTGCCAAATGATACGGCAACAGAGCTAGGTGCTGCCATGGGTAAAACCATTAAGGAATTTATTGAGGAAGCATTGCCATGAGTGTATTACGTAAATTACGAAATATAATGGTAGGAGACCAGTTGGCACGGACACAGAAATGCTCAGGAACAACCGCATCAGGGTCCGTTATACGTGGTCATGTATGGCGAAATCTATTGGTAGTAATGATGGCTAGTACTTTGCTATTAGTAGCCGGTTGTGGGCAGCAGCAAAGTTCTAAAGATAGCAAGGTCATTCGCTATGTATTGGAACAAGAACCGTCTACATTAGATCCTGCCAAGTCGCAAACATTACCAGAGTCCACGGTGCAATTGCAACTCTTTGAAGGTTTAACTCGATTGGATGAGCAAGGTGAACCACAACCAGCAGCGGCTATGTCGTGGGAACTTTCACCAGATGGAACGGTGTATACATTCCACATGCGACCACATATGAAATGGTCCAATGGGGATGTGTTAACAGCGCAGGATTTTGAATATGCTTGGAAGCGCGCCTTGGACCCTAATGAGGATGCAGGCACGTCGTACATGTTATATCCAATCAAGAATGGGGAGGCCTATAATTCAGGCGAGGCTAAAGCTGATGACGTAGGAGTGAAGGCCGTTGATGATAGCACATTAGTGGTTACCCTAGAACAACCAACACCGTATTTCTTGAAATTATTGGCCTTCCACGCGTTCTATCCTGTGAACGAACAGGTAGCGAAAACACATCAATACTGGGCCTCCAAAGGGGAAACCATTGTCGGCAACGGACCCTATAAAGTAACGGAATGGCGCCATAATGGGTACATTAATTTCGCAAAGAATGAAAATTATTGGGATGCTAACTCTGTCGTGACAGATGTGATGAACTGGCCTATTAGTGAATCCCAAAGCACGCGCCTCACCCTCGTTGAAGGGGGCGAAGCGGACATGATGGTGGAACCACCTGTGCCGGACCAACATCGATTGGAAAAGGAAGGTCTATTACAAATTGGTCCTATGCTTGGTACCTATTATTATGTGTTTAACGTGACGGCGGAGCCATTTACGGATGCTCGCGTGCGCAAGGCCTTTGCTATGGTTATTGATCGCAAGGCCATCGTAGATAATGTGGTGCATGGCGGAAAAATTCCAGCCTTTGCCTTTGTACCACCAGGGATGTTGAATCCTGCTACAGGGAAGGATTTCCGCGCTGAAGGTGGTCCATTGGTGACTGAAAATCTAGAGGCAGCGAAGGCACTCCTGAAGGAAGCCGGTTATGATGAACATCATCCTTTGCCACAAGTATCGATTTTGTATAATACCAATGAAATGCATAAGGCCATTGCCGAAGCCGTACAGGCGACGTGGGCCAAGGCCTTTGGTGTCAATGTATCATTGCAAAACCAAGAATCCAAAGTATTCTTGGCGAGCCGTGAGGAAGGGAGATATCAGGTGGCCCGTGCGTCCTGGATTGCGGACTTTGGGGACCCACAAAATTTCCTAGAGGTATTCTCCGCATCAGATAATGATGCACAGTTCCACAATGATGCGTACAATGACTTGATTAATAAAGTTCGTTCCACACAGGATGGATCATTACGAAATCAATATATGCACGATGCGGAACAAATGATGTTTGACGAAGGCCTTGTGATGCCAATTTACTATACAACACAACCGTATGTATCGAATGGCAAGATTAAGGACTTCTATTGGACGGCGCTAGGTTTGATTGATTTCAAGAAAGCCTACCGCGTGGAATAAATACATGAGGATTAATTATGGAATGGGTATTACCCAAGAAGCTACAAAAAGGCATGACACTAGGATTTCTAGCGCCGGCTAGCAGTAGTTCAGAAGATATAAAGCACATAGAACATGTGGCTCATGACTGTGGATATAAGGCCGTATTTGCATCATCCTGTACGTCTAAGGGCCTCTATGGTGGTGAACCAGACGAGCAAGCCGCTGAATTTAATGAGTTCATGACAAATGATACTTGTGATGCGGTCATAGCTCTTCGTGGTGGTTATGGCACGATGCGCTATGTGGAACAACTCGATTATGAGGGCATCCGCAAGGCTCGAAAGCCATTTGTGGGATACAGTGATTGCACGGCATTACACATGGCCATTGGTCGTTACAGTCGTCTCGTTACCTATCATGGTCCTATGGGCGTAGATTGGAAAGAGGGTCGCGACGAGGATATTAAACATCTCTTTGAGTGTCTCGAAGGGAAATTGCAGGTTGTAGAACCATTACCAGAACCACCGAGAGGCGCCATTGGCGTTGAGCTCGGCGATGGTATTTTGCGAGGCGGTAATATGACACTGCTCTCCATGCTGATGGGCACACCTTATGGATTTGAACCCGATAGCTACGAGGGCACTATTTTATTTCTTGAGGATGTGGGGGAAGCGCCATATAAACTAGATCGCATGCTACAACAATTGCGGTTGAGTGGGATGCTGTCTCATATCAAAGGACTGGCCTTGGGGACTTTCACAGATTGTGAAGGAGATGATGACGAGGCCGATTATGATATTGGTTATGAGGCTCTTCGGTACATGGAGCAGGATCGACCTGACCATTTGCCAAAGCCCTTCGTGTGTTATGTGCCGACCGGTCATGGCACGCCACATCAGACGCTGCCATTAGGGGCGCACGTGCATTTTAGATATATTTCGAATACATTGGTGATTTCGCCATATTCCAAATGATGACATATTGCAAATGATGACATAATGCGATGGGGCAAATGTCCGCGCGTTTGTTACAGTCATCGTGATGTGATGAATTGTAATAGGGGGAAAAGACCATTTTTACATAGAACTGTGAGATATGATGACATTATTTGAACGAGAGCAACAGGCTTGTAAAATCATTGACTCCATGCGTCAGGAATTAATTGGCATTGCCAAATACCTTCATGAAAATCCTGAGTTGGGCCAAGAGGAGTACAAGGCGGTTGCGAAAATTAATGAATTTTTTGAAAGCAAACAATTCCAAACGGAAATTGGATTAACCGATTGTCCAGAATTAAAAACGGCCATGCGTGCTGATGCGGTGGGGATTCATTTGGTGAAAGATGACACTGCATTAGCGGATACAGCTGGTGCACAAAGTGAGGTTTCTACCGCAGAGGGTATTACTGTAACAGACGTAGCGGATATTACTGCAACAGGTACAGTAGATGGACAGATGGATGATGCCTCTGAAATCTATAAAATGGCTTTCTTAGGCGAGTATGATGCTCTTCCAGGACTCGGTCATGGCTGTGGTCACAATTTGATTGCCCTTATGAGCATGGGGGCAGCCGTAGCATTCGCTTGTGTGGCAGGTTCTAATTGGCAGACTACATTCTTTGGTTGTCCTGCAGAGGAAACCATTGGTGGCAAGGTGTACATGGCGGAAGAAGGTCTTTTTAAAGGCTATGAAGCAGCCCTCATCATTCATCCTGGTGGAGATAATGAAATCGGTGGCACGTCCTTGGCGACGCATCCACTTGAGGTAACGTATCATGGCCGCTCTGCGCATATTGCGTCTCTAACGGACTCCGGCATCAATGCATTGGACTGTGCCGTGGATTTATATCAGGCTGTGAAAGAATTAAAGAAAACATTCCCACCACATGCTATCGTAGGAACAATCTTTACAAAGGCTGGGGAGGCACCTAATGTGGTGCCAGATACAGCGACATTGCGCATGACTGTGCGCGGTGGTACCGTAGAGGATTTAGAGAACATTATTTTGCCAGCCATCAAGAAAGAGGCACAACGCATTGCGGATGAATATGAAGCAACAGTGGATATGCATCACTATGAACCTCTATTCAAAGATATGCGCCAAGATCCAAGACTATTACAAATCTTTGGACAAACTATGATGGAGTTTGGCAAGCGTCCACGTGTGTTACCTGATGATGAAGCCGATGGTAGTACGGATGTGGGCAATGTGTCCTATGAAATTCCAACGGCGCAACCAACATTGAGCATTGGTTCCGGTCTTGAGGCGCACACACCAGAGTTCGCCTGTGCAGCGGGTTCCGACTTTGGATTTGAACAGGCCATCAAGGGCGCTAAAATCATGGCCATTACAGCATTACGCTTTGCACATTATTGTGTAAATACTAATACAAAATAATGTAAACGATGTAAATCTGTTTGTGTGTTGCTGTTCCCGCGTGTATGCTATAAATGGCCTTGTCATTAGGTGAAGACTTTGTAAAATCTAGGGCTGATTTTCTAGGGCTGATTTTTGACATACATTTTTGACATACTACATTTTTGACATACACTGTGTAACAATGTAAAATAGATAGGTAAATAAGAACGTTCAAGAGCCGTCTTTCACAAGACGGCTTTTATTCCAGTGGAGACAAATAATGAGTGTATTAACAGTATCCCATGTGACACATGGATTTGGAGCTCGACAAATTTTAGATGATGCCTCCTTTAGATTGCTCAAAGGTGAGCACGTAGGTTTGATTGGCGCCAACGGCGAAGGCAAGTCTACATTCCTAAATATTATTACCGGCAAATTGCCACCTGATGAAGGTAAAATTGAATGGTCCTACCAAGTAACGGTGGGCTATTTGGATCAGCATTCTGTGCTTGAAAAAGGTATGACCATTCGTGATGCATTGCGTCAAGCCTTTGATGATCTATTTGAAATGGAACAAAACATCACGGATGCCTACGATGAAATGGGCGATTGTGACGAAGATAGAATGAACAAACTCCTCGAACAAGTAGGGGAATGGCAAGAAATCCTCGAGCAACGTGGTTTCTATGAAATTGATGCGGTCATCGAACGCGCTGCAGCAGGTTTAGGCCTTATGGATATCGGTCTTGACCGCGATGTGACAGAGCTCAGTGGTGGTCAACGTACAAAGGTATTGTTAACAAAACTATTGCTACAAAAACCGACCATTCTATTATTGGACGAACCGACAAACTATTTGGACGTGGAACATATTCATTGGTTGCAAAATTATTTGCAAAACTATGAAAATGCATTTATCTTGATTTCCCATGACATGGAATTCCTTAATTCCGTAGTCAATGTCATTTACCATATCGAGCAAGCGGTCCTTACTCGTTACACCGGAGATTATAAACAATTCCAAGCGGCTTACGAGGTTCAAAAGGCGCAGGCTGTGAAAGCTTACGAACGTCAGCAACAAGAAATTGAACGTATGGAGGATTTCATCCAACGTAATAAAGCGCGTGTAGCTACACGTGGTATGGCAAATTCTCGGGCTAAACGTTTGGAGAAAATGGAAGTCTTGGAAAAACCAAAGGAATATATCAAACCTTCCTTTGGCTTTAAAGAGGGGCGCACACCAAGTCGCTTTATTGTAGAGGCCTTTGGTTTGGAGCTAGGCTATGATGAAGCCTTAACGCGTCCAGTGGACTTTCAGATTGAACGCAATAAAAAAATCGCCATTCGTGGTGTTAATGGTTTAGGGAAAACCACATTGTTAAAAACAATCCTTGGTTTGATTAAACCTGTCAGCGGTGAACTCGTAAAAGGCGATTTCCTGCAGGTTGGTTATTTTGAACAAGAGGATAGTCCTCAAAATAATGTAACGGCCCTAGATTATATTTGGGAAGCCTACCCATCGATGACGAATGCTGAAGTGCGTGCTGCACTAGCGCGTTGTGGTCTCAACAATGATCACATTACGTCACAAATGCGTGTGCTTTCAGGGGGCGAAAATGCAAAGGTACGCCTCTGCAAATTGATGCAAAATAAATATAATGTTCTCGTGCTCGACGAACCGACGAATCACTTGGACATTTATGCAAAAGAAGAATTAGCAAGAGCCCTTAAGGAATTTAAAGGGACTATTATAGTCGTTAGCCATGAACCAGAATTCTATGAAAACTGGGTAACCGATGTATGGAACATCGAGGATTGGACAACGAAAATCGTATAAGAAGGGAGCGTATGGCAATCGTACAGATTGCCATTAGATACCATGAATCGGGATGCCAAAGAAGCAATAGCTGCATTTTTACAAGCCCTCCAAATCGATACAACGACGCCGGAACTGGCTAAAACGCCGGAACGCGTGGCGTCCATGTACGAAGAATTATTTCAGGGTGTACAACAACATACGAAAGACATTTGGGGCGAGGTATTCTCGACAGATTACACAGGTCTAGTGGCCGTTACGAATATTCCTTTTTACTCTATGTGCGAGCACCATTTATTGCCGTTTTTTGGCACCGTAGATATCGTCTACCAACCAAAGGAAGGTCGCGTGGTGGGGCTCAGTAAATTTGGCGATGTGGTCAATGTCTTGGCGCGTCGACCTCAATTACAAGAGCGATTAACGAGTCAAATCGCGGATGCTATCGAACAAGATTTGATGGCGGATGGCGTTTTCATTCGCATGAAAGCAACGCAATTGTGCATGTTGATAAAAGGTGAAATGCAACAAGGTACACAAGTGGTTACCATAGAGAGTCGAGGCATATTACAAGAAGGCGGCCCGCTTCGGGATGAAGCGATTGCCCTTATGGGAGGAATACAGACGGATGTTCAAACGCAGACATTATAAATGGAACGATGGTAAAGAGCTACAATTACATGACGGCACATTAATCATGGGAATTTTAAATGGCACACCAGATTCATTTTCTGATGGTGGTTTATACAACTCCGTGGACGCTGCCGTGCAACATGTGAAAGATATGATTGTAGATGGTGCGGACCTCATCGATTTAGGGGTAGAATCCACTTCTACATATCGACCAGGATTTACACCACTCACGGCAGAGGAGGAAATCGAACGATTGGAATCATTACTTGAACCAGTTCTCGGGGCATCTACTGTACCAGTATCCATCGATACATACCACGCTAAAACGGCAGACTACGCCTTTAGTAAAGGAGTCCATATATTAAATGATATATGGGGACTTCATTATGACCGCGATATGGCAGACGTCGCTGCGAAACATCGTGTGCCTGTGATTATCATGCATAATAGCAATGACACTGATTATGGCGATATCATTGAAGACATGAAAGCCTTCTTCTTTACCGCTGTAGACAAAGCTTTAAAAGCGGGCATTATGCCACAAAATATTTGGCTCGATCCAGGCATTGGTTTTGGCAAAACAGAGGCTCAAAATATTGAGGTTATGCAACGATTGGGTGAAATTACAGCTCATGAATTCCCTGTATTATTAGCGCCTAGCCGTAAACGTTTTATTGGTGCTATGCTTGGTAATGTACCACCAGAAGAACGCGACGAAGGAACGGTAGCTACTTGTATCACTGGCGTGTTCCAAGGTGTTGATATGGTGCGCGTACATAATGTGAAAATGCATAAACGTGCTCTAGCTGTGGCTGATGGATTATTACGAGGTGAATAATGGACCGTATCGTACTTAAAAATATGGGCTTTTATGGCTATCATGGTAATTTAGAATCCGAACAATCCCAAGGTCAACGTTTTTATGTGGACGTTGAGGTGAAAACGGATTTAACCAAGGCCGGCCAAACCGATAATTTAGAGGATTCCATTAATTATGTGGAAATCTATAATACCGTTAATGCCGTGATGACAGGGGAACCTCGTCACTTGTTAGAAAAACTTGGCGCTTTAATTGCCGATGAATTGTGGAATAACTATAAGGGTATCGTAGGGTTATCCGTTACTGTCCGAAAACCGTCCGTGCCTATCGCAGGCATGTTAGACTACGTTGAGGTTATTACCACACGAGGCCAATTCTAATGTACACCTATTACATTAGCGTAGGCTCTAATCTCGGTAAACGTGAGGGGTACATTCAAACAGCTCTTGATACATTGCAAACTGTGGACGGCGTCATGTCCGTTATATCATCAACACTGCTGGAAACAGAACCGTGGGGCAATACTGATCAAGGTGTGTTCCTCAATGGTGTGTTCCGTTGTGAAAGTACCATCGAACCAATAGATATGCTCCATCTGTTGCAAGGCTTAGAACAGGCGGCCAATCGGGATCGGAAGGTGCACTGGGGACCTAGGACGCTGGATTTGGATATCATATTGGTTTTTGATGAAAGTGGAGCATTACTTCAAGTTAATACGCCTGAATTAATCGTGCCACATCCATATTTCTGGGAACGAAATTTTGTGCTTGAGCCATTGGCGGAATTATGGCCGGAATTTTCTTATCAAGGGCAATCGATAAGGCAACGTGCTCAGGAGCTACAGGAGGCATAAGATTCGCTATGAGTAAAATAGGAAAAATCTTATGCTCCAGTATGTAACATTTTTACAACTTAAAGAGAAGTGGGACCATATGGGCCAATATACGAAAAAAGACCATTGAATGGCAGTTATTAGAACTGGCTTCAATGGTCTTATCAACCATGGCGTTGGGGCCTCGATGAGGAAATGCCAGAGGAAGTGACTGTATCCAATTACGATAAAGATTCCACCTATGCATTAAAATACGGTAAAATTTATCGCGCTACTGATTTTGTGAAAGACTATGAATCCTACCAAGCTGCTAAAAAGTAGTAGATGGTATTTGAAGGGAATATAGTATGTTGAACAAAAAATTATTACAACGGTTAACGGTAGCAGGTTTAATTGCGGTCACTACCATAGGATTCGCAGGTTGTGGGGACGAGAAAAAATCCATTACACCTGAACAAGCGGTAGCACAAGCAGAGCAACAACAATTAGCGGAACGTAAAGCGGTACAAAGTATTGTGATGGATGGAGCACAATTAAAAGCCATTATGGAGGAATTAACCAATCGTCCTGAATTAAAAGGTAAAGCACTTCGCGTATTTCAAAGTGCAGAGTTTGATATTACAAACAAACGAATTGATATTCCGCTCCTAAAACCAGATTCACAAATGGACGTTGTCAATTATACATATAATTTCGATACTAAAAAATGGGGAGATCCTACACCAGTTAAATTAGAAAAAAAGGCTACTCCTGAACTCGTGATGAGTTTTTGCATTGTGAAAGCCTCGCAATATAAGTTAACGCTTATGATTGCGAGGCTTTTATAGTTAACTTTTTAATCGAGCAATTGAGTGCATTGTTCCGCTAATGACTAACTATTGTTCCGATATTATGAAATGATTGTGGAAAATGGACCGATATAGTAATGGGGATTAGAATATTTATCGAGCATGTTAATCTGACTACAGAAAAAATAACTTGTATTGCGAACTGTACTGCAAACTGCGTTACAAAAGCGTACAATATTAGTAAGAAGAAGGTGTTTTCATGAAAGACTCAACAGTAAGCGCTCGTGTTGAATATGCTGTTAAAATAGAAGCTAAAGAAATATTACGTCAGTTGGGCATTCCTGTTTCTGTCGTCATTAATTCCCTCTACCGACAAATTATTTATAAGAACGGAATTCCTTTTGCATTAACGATTCCAACTAGACCTAAAGCACTAGATGAATATACAAAAGAGGAATTGGATGAAAAATTAATGCGTGGCTATAAAGAGGCACTTGCAGGACAAGGAGAACCTTTTGAAGCTGTATTTGATGAGCTTGAGCGAGGTCTGTAATTATGGACATCTATAAAATTGTTATTACGCCAACTGCTAAAAATGATCTTATAGAACTTAAGCGATATATTAACGAAGTGATTTTAGCACCTGAGACGGCCAAACAATATATTCGAGCAATAAGGGTGGCAATTCAAAAGTTGTCATATACAGCTGGAGCAATGCCTCTAATATATGAAGAGCTATGGAGAAGCAAAATTGTCTTTATTTACATTTGATTCGCTTTTTCCACATGTTCCTTAATCACAGAACAGGAATGTTGGAATGCTTCTAATTCTTCATCAGTTAAATGTAATTCAAAGATTTCTTCGATACCGTCCTTGCCAATAATAGCAGGTACAGATGCGAAGATACCGGTTACGCCATATTGACCATCAAGGTAGCAAGAGCAAGGTAATACTTTCTTTTCATCATGGAAGTAGGCACGGATTAATTCAGTGACAGCACTAGCAATGCCAAATTCGGTAGATCCTTTACCTTCCAATACTACATAACCGCCAATTTTAACATCGTCTAATACCTTAGCATGATCAAGCTCAGGGAATCGATGTGGCATTTCTTCTTGCAATTCTGTTAATTTTTTGCCGCCCACAGCCACATGAGACCATGGAATCATAGCGCTACCGCCATGTTCCCCCATGCAATAGGCCGATAGGGAACGACGGTTTACGTTTAAGCGAGTGGATAATTCCTTTTGGAAACGAGCGGAATCAAGGGCTGTACCAGAGGAAATGATTTTGTGAGCTGGATAATCAAGGTGTTCGCGTAGGTAGGTTACCACCACGTCCGCAGGATTGGAAATACTGATGATGAATCCATTGAAACCAGATGCTTTGATGCGAGGGATAACGTCCTTTAATACCTCAACGGTGTTACCGAGACTTTCAAGACGATCTTGATAAAAATCAGGTAATGGACCAGCACTGAATACGAGAACATCGCAGTCTCCACATTCCTCAATAGGGCCAGCTGTAGCCGTTACATGATGTGGTAGATAGCTGACTGCATCCATTACGTCAAGCGCTTGTGCTTGTGCTTTTTTTGTGTCGATATCCATCATGTATAATTGATTGACTTCGCCTTGTAATGCCAAAGAAAATGCTACGTGAGAGCCTACGTGCCCTGTACCGATAATGCCGACCTTGCGTAATGAAATAGACATAGAATTACCTCCGATTTCTCAACATATGAGGGCCTAATGTAGAAAATGAAATTAGGTCCAAAATTTACATAGAATTGAATAAATTTATTATAGCATATAAGCTGATTTATGGTATAATTTATAAACGTTCATAGGTATAGACAAACTACATGTGGACCTATGATTTTAGTGAAAGTTTAGCACTGGCATACTGGAGCGTGACATACATGCCTGAAAAACGTCGAGATCGACAGCAAAAAGTACAACAATTACAACGCCAACGAAGGTTGACTATCATAAAATGGGCTGTGTTTGGGTTGATGGCACTTTATTTAGTGGTACAAGGTTATAACCTTGCCGTACTATACCAAGAAAAGGCTCACGTTGAGCAACAATTACAAGAGTTGCAACAGCGTAATGAAGAATTGGAAAAGGAAAAGGCAAGTTTACAGGATCCATCGAATATTGAAAAGGTGGCACGTGATGAATTGGGGTTGGTAAAACCGGGAGAAGTTCCGTACGTGAAGTAAAAATAGACTAGGTTATAGTCTATGGGGTATCTGATAAAGGCCTATATTTTATAAATTACATAGGCATAATATAGGCATAATTTTTACGATGTTTGTCATTGACATGGCCATTCATGCCACATATAATGGCAAATATAGTTTATTATATGTTCTAATAATAAGCACCGTAACATGAGTTGTAGGAGGCTACATGGCAATCGAAGTTGGTAACATTCTTGACGGAACAGTAACCGGTATTACGAAATTTGGAGTGTTTGTTGATTTAGGGGAGAAACAAACAGGTCTAGTTCACATTTCAGAGGTGGCTCACGGCTACGTAGAGGATATTAATGATGTTCTTAAGGTACAGGACCCTGTGAAAGTGAAAATTTTATCTATTGAGGGTAATAAAATTGGTTTGTCTATTAAACAAACACAAGCAAAGCCTCAATCAGAACGTCCTCGTGAACGTTCTGCAAAGTCTTTCCCGAGTGATCGTCCTAAATTTAGCAATGATAGACCTAAATTTAATAGTGATAGACCCAAGTTTGAACAAGGTGACCGCCCACAAGAGCGTCGTGAATCTAATGGTAATCGTGAATACGCTGATCGCCCACGTCGCGCTAACAATAAACAAAGCTCTGCATCCTTTGAGGAAAAAATGAAAATGTTCCTTAAGGACAGTGATGAACGGTTACATGATTTGAAACGCAACACAGAGTCTAAACGTGGTGGCCGAGGCGGTCGTCGCGAATAATTTTAGTGATAATTGCTCTGTTTTGTTAGTTTGAGATGGCAATGTGACGAGCAGTACAATTGAATACATAAATGAGATGATGCAATGCATCATCTTTTTTATTATAATGAAAGAATGAAATAGGATTAATATGATAGGAGTAATCATGAAAGATATAGAGAACGGTACGAAACTAGCCATTATAGACATGGGCTCTAATTCCATTCGTTTGTTGTTAGGGACTTTCACAAATGGAGAGTGGCACAATGAACCAAAAACATTATGGACCACACGTTTAGGTAAACGAACTACAGAAGGCTTGTTAAGCGATGAATCCATCAGCGCATCATTGACAGCATTAGGAGAGATTAAATCTGTTATTGAGGCCTATGGAGCTACCGCAGTCCATGGTTTTGCCACAAGCGCTGTGCGCGAAGCGCCTAATGGACAAGAATTTATGGTGGAAGCAGCTAAGGTGTGCCCTATGGAATGGTCCATTTTGAGCGGTGATGAAGAAGCCATTTGGGGCTTTAAAGGGGCTCTCGTAGATCAATTACCATCAGGAAAACATTATGCCACTATCGACATTGGTGGGGGCAGTACAGAACTTGCCTTGGGTTCCAAGGACGGTGTGTATTGGAGTAAATCTTATCCAGTAGGTGCAGTGCGCTTTCAACATATATCTGAAGATGGACCACAACGCGTGTGGGAGGAAACTCAATTTATGTGGGACCCTATGCCCATAAAGGGGGAATTTGACGAGTTCGTTGCCATTGGTGGGACAGCTACCTCATTGGCGGCCATTGATTTAGGCCTTACAGAATATGATGGTACCAAGGTGCAACATCATAAAATGACACGGGAACGCGTGGAAGGGCTCGTAATGGATCTTCGCTATATGTCCCGTGAGGAACGTCTAGAGGTACCCGGATTGCCAGCAGGACGCGCAGATATCATCGTGGTGGGCGCTGAAATTTTGACATCCTTCATGGATGCCTATGAGGTACCACATGTATTCGTCAGTGACAAGGACGGTATGGAAGCATTGCAACAAGAATTACTATGACTGAATCTAAGGAATACATTCAAAGAAATATGAGCAAATCTAAGGAATACATTCAAAAACAATTTCATAGAACCGTATCAGAAACGCTGAAATCACACAATCTATTTCCTGATGGTTCTCGTATTTTGATTGGCTGCTCTGGCGGTGCTGATTCGCTTGCATTGGTGAAAGCCCTTCAAGGTGTGGCAAAACATCGTCATATGGATTGGGAGTTGGGTATCATCACTATCGACCATATGATTCGCCCTGAATCCGCTGATGAGCTAGAGGGGGTACGTCGATGGGCAAAGGAGTGGAAGGTTCCGTTTTTTAGTAGTGCCGTAGATATTCCCGCGCTAGCCAAAGAACGTCAAGAATCTTTAGAAACGGTGGGGAGAGATATTCGTTATATAGAATTTCAATCTGTTGCTGATGAAGAAGATTACGATTATATCGTTGTGGCCCATCATAAGGATGATCAGGTGGAAACTATATTGGCTCATCTCATTCGCGGTAGTGGCCTCAAGGGATTACTTGGTATGGATGTTATACACCAAGATTATGATCACGAAGTGCCCATCGTACGACCATTACTAGACGTTACAAAGGCGGAGATTAGGGAGTATCTAGGTACTTATGACATAGTGCCTTTCGAGGATCCTAGCAATGACGATATTACGTACACACGCAATAATATTCGTCACCAGGTGGTGCCTGCATTGCAGGCTATTAATCCGAATATTGTGGAAACGCTCTGCGGATTTAGCGGGCGTATGCGTGATATAGATGCATATTTAGAGGAACAAGCCAAGACTGTTGCAAAACGTGTTGTGACCTATAGTGATGAAGATTTAATCACGATAGCACAGTATAAAATGGCCATGAATATAGCAACTACGGATCGATTGCGACCAGGCGAACCTATTATTACCAATGATAAGGGCATCTTATTGGCCAGCATTAATCGTAGGGAACTGCGTAAGGAATCGATTGTCATGCAAACACAAGTATTGCAACAGGTGTGGTCAGCGGTGGAAGCTTTCACTAATGTAGATGTCACATTGAGTGCGACGCACATTAAACAATTATTGGATATTGTGAAGACAGGAGAACCGAAAACTTTCACCATAAAAGGGATTCATATGGTGGCTCAATGTGATACAATATGTGTATATGAAAATATGGAAAACATTCGATAAATGAATTTTGTGGAGGTTATGATGCATAACGACGTAAAAGAGATTTTATTATCTGAAGAACAAATTGCAACGCGTGTTCAAGAGTTAGGGGCGGCGATTGCTGTTGATTATAAAGACCAAGAAGTTGTTCTGGTTGGTGTTTTGAAAGGTGCTGTTGTATTTTATGCAGATATTGCTCGTGCTATCGGCGAAGACATGGACGTTAAACTAGATTTCATGTCTTGCTCTAGTTATGGTGATGGCACAACAAGTACTGGTGTAGTTCGTATTTTGAAAGACTTAGATCGTTCCGTGGAAGGTAAACATGTGCTCGTTGTAGAGGATATCGTGGATACAGGTACAACATTGCATTATTTATTAGATAATTTGAAAGCTCGTGGAGCAAAATCCGTTCGCTTGGTGGCATTGCTGAACAAACCAGAACGACGTAAAATGCCGGTACATGTAGATTACGTTGGTTTTGAAGTGCCAGATTATTTCGTGGTTGGATATGGTCTTGATTATGCAGAGAAATATCGTCAATTGAAATACATCGGTATTTTGAAAGAAGAAGTATACCAAGCATAAGAATAGTAAAGACCTATGAAAATGTGAATGCTAGTATGATATAGTGGCATTTCCTTGTACTATGATAGGATTTTATGAAATAGATAGGCATAAATTGAATATTTATGATATAATAGATAAGTCCATTCACATTTGGATGCACTTATCGAATTTTGAGGAATAGAATAGTTTAAATGAAAGGGGTAATACATTGGGTCGATTTGCTAAAAATATACTCCTGTATTTACTGATCATAGCAGCCTTTGTCATTGCCATTGACGCGTTCTCTACGCAAGGCACTGCCAAGTCTGAAATGAGTTACACTGGATTTATTCAGCAGGTACAACAAAAGAAAGTTGAAAAAGTAACAATTACGAACGATCACGCTATCGTTGGTACATTGAAAAACGGAACGGCATTCAGTTCCTATGCGCCAAAGGATGATTCCTTAATTAAAATATTACAAGATAATGGCGTTGAAATCACAGCGGCTCCTCCAGAATCTCCATCTTGGTGGATGACGCTTCTTACTTCCTTATTACCAATCGTAATTTTGGTAGTATTCTGGTTCTTCATCATGCAACAAACCCAAGGTGGTGGCGGTCGTGTCATGAACTTTGGTAAAAGCAAAGCAAAATTGCTCGGTGAAGACAACATTAAGGTTACATTCAATGATGTAGCTGGTGCAGAAGAAGCAAAACAAGAATTAGCAGAGGTGGTAGACTTCTTGAAGGATCCATCTAAATTCACAGCTATCGGTGCTAAAATTCCAAAAGGTGTTCTACTATCTGGACCTCCAGGTACTGGTAAAACTTTATTGGCGAAGGCCGTTGCTGGTGAAGCAGCTGTTCCATTCTTCACAATTTCCGGTTCTGACTTCGTAGAAATGTTCGTTGGTGTCGGTGCTTCTCGTGTGCGTGACCTCTTTGGTCAAGCGAAAAAGAATGCGCCTTGTATCATCTTCATCGACGAAATCGATGCGGTAGGTCGTCAACGTGGTGCTGGTCTTGGTGGCGGTCATGATGAACGTGAACAAACATTGAACCAATTGCTCGTTGAAATGGATGGCTTCGATGCTAACGAAGGTATCATCACTATTGCCGCAACAAACCGTCCTGACATCTTGGACCCAGCGTTATTGCGTCCAGGTCGTTTTGACCGTCAGGTTATCGTTGGCCGTCCTGACCTTCGTGGTCGTGAGGCTATTTTGAAAGTTCACGCTCGCAACAAACCATTGGCGGATGACGTAGACTTGAAAACCATCGCTAAAAAGACTCCAGGCTTCACTGGTGCTGACTTGAACAACTTATTGAACGAAGCTGCCTTGCTCGCTGCCCGTAATAACAAAAAAATTATTACTATGGCAGAAGTAGAAGAAGCTAGTGAAAAAGTTAGCATGGGCCCAGAACGTCGTAGTCATATTGTTAGCGATAAAGAACGTCGTTTGACAGCTTACCATGAATCTGGTCATGCTATCGTAGCGCATTTGCTTCCTGATGCAGATCCAGTTCACAAAGTAACAATTATCCCTCGTGGTGGCGCTGGTGGTTACACTATGATGCTTCCAACAGAGGAGCAAAATTACGCAACAAAATCTCAATTGTTAGCACGTATTCGTGTAGCCTTGGGTGGCCGTTGTGCAGAAGCGTTGATTTTGAAAGAAATCAGTAACGGTGCGTCTGGTGATTTACAAACGGTAACCAATATTGCTCGTACCATGATTACACAATGGGGTATGAGTGATACGCTTGGTCCTATCGTGCTTGGGGAACATCAAGAACAAGTATTCTTGGGTCGTAGCCTCGGTCATGAACGTAACTACAGTGAAACTGTAGCAGCTAAGATTGATGAAGAAGTACATAATTTAGTAGCCTCTGCGTATAACGATGTTATGAACATGCTTGCTGAAAATGAACAATTCTTGCACAATATGGCAAATGCCTTGTTAGAAGAAGAAACTATCGATCATGTAGCAGTGGAAAACTTGTACAAATATGGTACAAGTAAAGATCCAAATGCAACAGATGATAATAAATCTGCTTTAGAGGCAGCTGGAATCATTGTTCCAGAATCTATTGAAACTCCAGTAGCAGAAGCAACTGTAGTGGATGAAGAAGAAACTAAATAACTAATATACCCGCTATATACCTACTAGGCTCCGAACGCTAAGGCGTTAAGTCGCTACGTAGGCATATAGCGGGTATTTTTTACTTACATTGAGATAAAACGGTTGTGTAGAGATTATTTAGTTTCTTCTTTTTTCCGCAGAGTTTTATCTGAATAGGCGTTTCAAAAGGATTCGGTCAATGTCTCTGTAGCTGCCTATAAAGTAGATTCATTAGAGGGGAGACAAATGGGGATGCACCAGTCGCATCTAGGGTAGAGGCTGTCTAAATGGCGGTGAAGAATGGGGGATAATTTAGGTACAGGAATTTATTGCTATTCTGCTTTCACAATGAGGAAATTGCTATAGACAAATGTGTGTATAGAATGTACTATTGGGTGTATATATTATGAAGGAGTGAGGATATGAGTCAAATTTCATTGGATAATGTAACATTTCGCGTGGCGTCAGTAGATGATGCACAGGCGTTATTAGATATATATGCATATTATGTAAATGAGACGGCCATAACGTTTGAGTATAATGTACCAAGGGTTGAGGAGTTTCAGGGACGAATTCGTCATACATTACAGCGGTTCCCGTACATTGTGGCAGAGCTTAATGGTAAGATTGTGGGCTATGCTTATACGGAGTATTTTAAGCCTCGTAGTGCTTATGATTGGGCAGTGGAGACGACGATTTATTTGCAACATGATTTACAAAAGATGGGGCTCGGTAAAAAATTATATAGTTTAATTGAGGAGATTAGTCGAGCACAACATATTATTAATTTAAACGCTTGTATTGGGTATCCCATTGAAGAGGATGCGTATTTAACAAAAAATAGCGTGCAATTTCATGAGTATTTAGGTTATCGTTTGGTGGGCGAGTTTGTGAAATGTGGTTATAAATTTAATACGTGGTATAACATGATTTGGATGGAAAAATTTATCAATGACCATCCAGATCATCCTGAAACAGTTATTCCGTTCCTAGAACTACCTGATGACGTATTTTGCGAGTTAGGTATTGCACGATGAGCGAAAACATTCTAAGTAAACAAAATATATCGCCACAGTTTTCTAAATGGTGGATTTTGCTCATTGCCATGGCCGGGGCGGCGTGGGCCTTTGCGGTGTATGGCATTGCTACCATTGCTGGGGCCTTGTTGTCAGGCCTATTGAGTAATTATTGTGATAAGGCAAATTGTTAGGATTTTACTATGGATTCCGTGGAATATGGGTATTGCTATATCTATTCGTGATGCCTAAAACATTTGTAACTGCCGTCCTATTTAGTTTTGGCCTTGGTATGACAGGCGATGCTACTGTGTCACCTACGTCGGGTTTGATGCAGCAAATATTCCGTTGGAAATGGATTGCCACATTATTAGGTTTCTTATTCCTGTACCATCAAATTGGTGCCTTCTTGAGTGCTTGGATTGGTGGTATCTTTGTTGATGCCACGGGTACTTATACGGTGGTGTGGTGTCTAGATGTGGTCGTCTGCTTGTTTGCCAGTGCGGTTAGTTTTATGATTCGTGATGAAAGCTTGAAAACAGCATAGTTTGTGATATAGAGCCTTGAAATCTTATATGGTCTTGAGTTCTTCGGAGTGGTAAAATATAACCGCCCTGTAGTATAGCAGTAGTTGCTAGCCTACAGGGCGGTTTGTTTATCATATGCAGTTGAACGAATTCTAATGTAATTAATCAATTATATCAGGATTAATTAGCTTATCAATAATATGACCAGCAGTATCTTTATTTTTAGAAGCATTAATGATTTCATATTTTTTCTTTTCCTCAAATTCGTGACGGCTACGGAGTAATTCCTCTAATCGAGCCTGTTTTCGTGTATCTAAATAGCGTTGGGCCAATACATTTGGAATGGCTACACCAACGGCAATGGCGATAATGGTAAGCACCCCAGTTACACCGTTTTGTATAGTGTGCAATAGCCCTGCTTCATTTAGATTGCCAATATGCAATATATCAAACAAGAAGCGATATAGTAGTACACCAGGCATAAGGGCAATAGCAGATGGCACGATGAGAACCGGTCCGGAGGTGCGTAACAACGGTGATAATCGCATAAAGATAATACTCATTACCGTAGCACCTACAAAGGTGGCGCCAGGAATGGCAAAGGCGAAATCAACGAGGAGCATGTTGCGGACACTGACACAGATGACACCACCTATACCGATATAAACAAGTACACGATAGGGTACATTGAATAACACTGCAAATGATGCGGCGGCCATAAATGATCCTATGATTTGCTCTATAGTAATAAGGTGTGGTTTGATATCTACATAGGCAAAACTTGGAACGGGACTGAAATGCAAGGCCATAGCCATACCTAGGGTCATAGCACTAACAATGAGAATTGTCCGAATACCGCGTGTAACACCAGAGAGAATATGGTTATTGATAGTATCAATAACGGAATTGATGAGAGGAACCCCAGGAATCATAAATAGAGTACAACATACGAGGGTATAAAGTAATGCTGTTTGATCGATAAAACTATAGCTGAGATAGGCTGACCCCATGGCGGTGAACGCACCACAAGCAATACTGACATAACTATCAAAGCCAATTTTCATACAGAAGGCTCGCGTGAAATAACCGAGGAGCGAACAAATAAAAGTCATAACAGCTGCGATAATTTCTCCACCAAATAAAATGGCGAGGCCACTGCAGCCGAGGGCACTGAATACACCTTTCACCCAATTAGGGTAAGAGCTAACCGAGTCAGGTAATTTATTTAATAATCTCTCGTAAGTGGTGAGGGAATAGTGGCGTTCTAGAGCACGCCAGGTTAGTTTTGATACGGCGCCGACCATGGCCATGTTGGGTTCATGTTTTGGAGTTTTACGGAATACCGTTAATGTCGCGTCATGATGCCGGAGGTTAATCATTAATGTTGTGTAACTGATGTGAATGTTTAAATATTCTTGGGGAATGCCTAGAAATGTAGCCGATTTTAACATTTCATCGGTAATTCGCTTAGTATCAGCGCCACATTCCATTAGTAACTGGCCAACGGTGAGTAAAATATCTAATTTTCTATGAATGTAGGTAAATGGCGTTTCTAGAACGGCATTTTTTTCTTCTAATGTGAATTGTTTCATGTATTTTACATCCTTAGGTGATACTGTTCAACGTATAAGAACTAATGAAAAGGGACGAGTCCGATCAGATGGATTCTATGTGAGTTGAACAGAAGTATGCTTTCATGTAATGGCTCAAAGTATTGTTTCAAGATATATTTTATTATACATGAAATGACCATGCATGATAACTGATACTTGCATTTTATAATCTATAACAGTACAATCGTATTGTAAACCATGGTTGACAAATAAGGAGGTCAATTCTATGCGTGATGAAGTACTAGAGTTTTTGAGAGAAAATCAAGGTGGTTTTGTATCAGGCCAAGATATGTCTGAAGCGTGTCATGTATCTCGTACAGCTATTTGGAAACACATAAAAGCATTGCGTTCTAAAGGTTATAAAATTGAGTCCTACACGAAAAAGGGGTATCGTTTGCTAGAGGAGCCAGATTTGTTGAGCCCCTTGGCTATGAAAAAGGTTTTAGATACGGATGTATTTGGTAAACGATATGTATATATGGATATTACAGAGTCTACCAATTTAGAGGCTCGTAAATTAGCACAGCAAGGTGCCGAAGAGGGCACTGTGGTGGTTACAGAGGAGCAATCCGCAGGCCGAGGTCGTCTATCGCGGGGTTGGTATTCTCCATTTGGAAAAGGCATTTGGTTCAGCATTATTTTGCGCCCTGAATTCTTGCCATCTGAAGCAGCTAAATGTACGTTGATGGCTGCCGTAGCATTGACTAAGGCCTTTCATAAAATGGGACTTTCTGCAGCAGGTATCAAATGGCCAAATGATATTCTTGTAAATGGGCGTAAATTAGTGGGCATTTTAACAGAAATGTCTGGTTCTATGGAAGAAATTAATTACATCGTCATGGGGATTGGTATAAATGTAAAAACGACACAAGAGGAATTACCTGAGGAGTTGAAGCACATAGGTACATCTTTGGCGATGGAAGGCATTGATATTGAACGTACAGAAGCTTTCAAAATTATACTTGGAGAGCTGGAACAACAATATTATGAAGTACTATCTAATGGATTTGAAGGTACATTAGAGGAATGGAAGCAGCTCAGTGTGACCTTGGGACAAGATATTGAGGTTCGTGCACCGGATCATACCTATGAAGGTGTAGCTATGGATCTTGATACCGATGGTAATTTGCTAGTTAAGGTGGCAGATGGTACAATAAAACGTATTGTGGCTGGGGACGTATCCATTCGTCCTAAGAAATAATTTATAATACCTGGAGGACTAGATGTTATTAGTAATAGATGTAGGGAATACGAATATCGTATTAGGCGTGTATGACAAGAAAAAACTTGTAGGCCATTGGCGTATTTCCACCGACCGCGTTCGTACTACTGATGAATATGGAATGTTGATGATGAATTTATTTTTCCATGACCGCAAGGTGGATGTGAAAGATATTAATAATATCATTATTTCTTCAGTAGTTCCACCTGTTATGCCGGCATTAGAGCGTGTGTGTACACGATATTTTAATGTAAACCCTATCATCGTAGGACCGGGTACAAAAACTGGTATTGCTGTAAAATATGACAATCCTCGTGAAGTTGGGGCAGACCGTATCGTCAATGCGGTGGCTGCTTACGAAAAATACGGTGGACCTCTTATTGTTATTGATTTTGGTACTGCTACAACATATTGCGCTATTTTAGAAAATGCTGATTATGTAGGTGGTGTTATTTCCCCAGGCGTAACAATTTCTGCAGAGGCGTTATTCCAACGAGCTGCAAAATTACCACGTATTGAGGTGAAAAATCCAGGGCAAGTTATTTGTAAAAATACCGTGTCCTCCATGCAATCTGGTATGTTTTATGGGTATGTGGGCCAAGTAGAGGGCCTTGTAGCTCGTATGAAATCAGAAATGCCACCGAATGTAACAGTGGTAGCCACTGGTGGATTGGCGCAATTGATTAGCAGCGCTACCGATTGTATTGACCATATTGAGCCTATGCTCACACTAGAAGGATTACGTTTAATTTATGAAAGAAACAAATAATACTACTTGGCACATCGGTTCTGTTCGAATCGATGGACAAGCTATTTTAGCCCCTATGGCGGGCGTGAGTGATATTGCTTACCGCTTGCTTGCGAAGGAGCAAGGGGCTGCTTTGGTGTGCACCGAGATGGTGAGTGCCATGGGCATTAAATACAAAAATGAACATACTCATGAACTGCTTCGTATGGAAGCTGTGGAACATCCAGTGTCCATGCAAATCTTCGGATCTGATCCTGAGGCTATTGCTATCGGTGCGAAGGTCGTAGAGGAGGCCGGTGCGGACATTGTGGATATTAATATGGGGTGCCCTGTGAAAAAGGTCGTATCCAGTGGTGATGGATCTGCTCTCATGAAAACACCGGACCTTGCAGCACGGGTGGCTGAGGCCGCTGTGAAAGCAGTTGGTGTTCCGGTGACCGTGAAAATGCGTCTTGGTTGGGATAATGACCAAAAAAACGTACTTGATTTTGCAAAACGCATCGCAGATACAGGTGTAGCTGCTATTGCTATTCATGGGCGTACGAAAGAACAAATGTATAGTGGACAAGCTGATTGGTCCTATATTAAGGCCGTGAAAGAAGCTGTATCAATTCCTGTCATCGGTAATGGTGATGTGGTGGATGCATTGAGTGCAAAAACTCTATTAGATACAACTGGGTGTGATGCGGTCATGGTGGGGCGTGGTGCCCAAGGTAATCCGTGGGTATTCAAGCAAATCCATCACTATTTAGCCACTGGTGAATTGTTGGACTTACCAACTCCAGTGGAACGCATAGAAATGTTGATGAAACATTTTGATTTGCTCTGCCATTACAAGGGTGAAAATCTTGGAGTTCGAGAAATTCGGACACATGCTGGTTGGTATATGAAAGGTCTTCCTGATTCAGCGTACTGGCGCAATAAAATTAATGCGGTACACACGAAAGAATCCTTTATGGAACAAATTAAAGAATACCATGAAAGACTGCATGAAATTTGACAATCCCTATACTGTTTTATATAATAGTAAAGACAATTTGTAACTTGTGAAAAAAGGTGTCATCGTATATGACACTTTTTCTTATTAGATAATAGAAAGAGTGAGAAGTTATGGCAGCAGTAAAAGAAACATTACTAACCGCTGAAGGTTTAAAGAAACTTGAACAAGAATTGGCTCATTACAAATCTGTACGTCGTATTGAAGTAGCAGAACGTATTAAAATTGCTATTGAATATGGTGATATTAGTGAAAACTCTGAGTATGATGATGCAAAAAATGAACAAGCTTTCATCGAAGGTCACATTTCAGAACTTGAAAATAAAATTAATACCGCTAAAATTATAGATGAAGCAGTAAAAAGTGACGTTGTATCCGTAGGTAGTAAAGTAACTGTTTTAGATACTATGTACAACGATGAATTAGAATATGTTATCGTAGGGTCCTCTGAAGCAGATCCTTTCAATAACCGTATTTCTAATGAATCTCCAGTTGGTGCAGCTATCTTGGGTAAACGTGAAGGTGATGAAGTCGAAGTGACTACACCTGACGGCCCTGTTACGTTCCGAGTATTGGCTGTCCAATAATTGTAATTCCCTGAATCTGGCTAGGAGACATGACCATGAGCGAAGAAACAAAAGTGCAACAAGTACAAGAAGATTTAAATGATCAAATGCTAGTGCGTCGCGATAAATTAGCTGAATATGAAGCAGACGGCGTTTATCCATTTGGACAACGTTTTGTTGTTAATGCACATGCAAAAGATATTAAAGATGACTTCTTGAACTTTGAAGATCAACCAGTCGTATTAGCAGGTCGTTTGATGACAATCCGTTCTCACGGTAAAACTGCATTTGCTAATATCCGTGATTTATCTGGTGATATTCAAGTATATTTCCGTAAAGACGTATTGGGCGAAGATGAATATAAACATGTTAAAATGCTTGATATGGGCGATATCGTAGGCGTGGAAGGTCATGTGTTCAAAACACACATGGGCGAAATCACTGTGAAAGTATCCAAATTGACATTATTGTCTAAATCTTTACGTCCATTACCTGAAAAATGGCATGGTTTGAAAGATACTGAGCTTCGTTACCGGCAACGTTATGTAGATTTGATTGTAAATCCAGAAGTTCGTGATACATTCGTAAAACGTACACAAATCGTTGCGAAAGTACGCGAATACTTGAATAGCCAAAAATTCATGGAAGTGGAAACCCCTATGATGCATGCTATCCCTGGTGGTGCTGCAGCTCGTCCTTTCATTACACATCATAATGCATTGGATATCGATATCTACATGCGTATTTCCCCAGAATTATATCTAAAACGCCTTATCGTTGGTGGTTTAGAACGCGTATATGAAATCAACCGTTCCTTCCGTAATGAAGGTATTGATAATCGTCATAACCCTGAGTTTACCATGATGGAATCTTACCAAGCATATGGTAATTATGAAGATGCTATTCGTTTGACTGAAAATATCGTGGCGTACTGTGCACAAGAAGTGTTGGGCACTACAAAAATCACGTACCAAGGTACTGAAATTGATTTGACTCCACCATGGAACCGCATTACTATGTCCGAAGGCATCAAAAAATACACTGGCGAAGATTTTGATGCAGTAGAAACATTGGAAGAAGCTCGTGCTATTGCAGATCGTTTGAACGTAGAGTATGGCCCTAACGATGGTATTGGTAAAATTCAAAACTTGTGCTTCGAAGATTATGTAGAAGAAAACTTAATTGAACCAACATTTGTATATGGTCATCCAAAAGAAATTTCCCCATTGGCGAAATTGAACCGTGAAAAACCATTAACAACTGAACGTTTCGAAGCATTCATTTATGGCCGTGAATTGGCCAATGGCTTCTCCGAGTTAAATGACCCAATCGATCAAAAAGAACGTTTTGAAGCACAATTGAAAGAACGTGAAGCCGGCGATGACGAAGCGCATCGTATGGATAACGATTATGTAACAGCATTGGAATATGGTTTACCACCAACTGCTGGTCTTGGTATCGGTATCGATCGTCTTGTTATGTTCTTAACAGATTCCGCATCCATTCGTGATGTATTGTTGTTCCCATTGATGAAACCAGAAGTGGCAGCTCCAGTGCAAGAAGAAACAACTGAAGAAGAGTAAGAATTTACTAAGTGTAGCTTGTATGAAAACGCATATAAGCTACACTTTTTTTGTGTCTTATGGTAAACTTAAATGTATTGATACTGAAAAGAGCCCAATGGGGCATAATGAAAAAAAGAGGTTATTGATTATGTTAGACATGAAATTTGTCCGTGAGAATATTGAAGCGGTACAAGCAAATCTTGATAATCGCCATACAAAAGGTGATTTAGACACATTTGTAAAACTCTATGATGAACGTAAGGAAATTATTCTTGAAGTAGAAGAATTAAAAGCATTACGTAATAAAGTAACAGAAGAAATTAGCCAATTAAAACGCAATAAAGAAAATGCAGACGATAAAATCGCAGAAATGAAAAAAGTAGGCGACAAGATTTATGAATTAGATCGTCGTGCTCGTGAAGTTGAAGAAGGCCTTCGCAATGTAGCATTGATGTTGCCAAATATGGTGGATGCATCCGTGCCAGTAGGTGCTGACGAAGAGGATAATCCTGAAAACCGTAAATGGGGTGAACCTCGTCAATTCGATTTCCCTATCCAAGCACATTGGGATCTTGGTGAAAGTTTAGACATTCTTGATTTTGAACGTGCTGGTAAATTGAGCGGTGCTCGTTTTACTATCTACAAAGGCATGGGCGCTCGTTTAGAACGTGCATTGATTAACTTCATGCTTGACCTTCATGTAGATAAACATGGTTACACTGAAATGATGACACCATACATGGTTACAGGTGAAACATTGACAGCGACTGGTCAATTGCCTAAATTTGCAGAAGATATGTACCAAGTAACCGGTGATGATGCAGATTACTATTTGATTCCAACAGCAGAAGTTACATTGACCAACTACTATCGTGATGAAATCTTATCTGAAGAAGATTTGCCAAAATATTTTACAGCTCACACTGCATGTTTCCGTGCAGAAGCTGGCTCTGCAGGTCGTGATACTCGTGGTCTTATTCGTCAACATCAATTTAACAAAGTTGAAATGGTAAAATTGGCGAAACCAGAAGATTCTTTCAAAGAATTGGAAGCATTAACAGATAATGCAGAAGAAGTATTGCGTTTGTTGGAATTGCCACATCGCGTAATTACATTATGCACTGGTGATATCGGATTTGGGTCCGCTAAAACATACGATGTTGAAGTATGGATGCCAGCACAAGATAAATATAGAGAAATTTCCTCTTGCTCCAATATGACTAATTTCCAAGCTCGTCGTGGTAATCTCAAATTCCGTCGTGGACCAAAAGGTAAACCTGAATTCGTTCATACATTAAATGGATCCGGTTTAGCTGTAGGGCGTACAGTAGCGGCTATTTTGGAAAATAACCAACAAGCCGATGGTTCGGTTCGTATTCCACAAGTTCTTGTGCCATATATGGGCGGTGCAGAAGTTATTAAACCTGCTAAATAAGGAGATACTATGAAATTTTTTATCGATACTGCAGAATTTGAAGAAATTAAAGCGGCCTATAAATTAGGTTTCGTCGATGGCGTTACAACAAATCCGTCCTTGATCGTTAAATCTAAACGTAATTTACAAGAAGTTATCAAGGAAATTGCTGCTCTTGTAGAAGGTCCAGTAAGTGCAGAAGTTATTGCTACAGAAGCACCTGATATGGTCAAAGAAGCGCATGAACTTGTAAAGCTTGGCGACAATGTTGTTATCAAAGTACCAATGACTCCAGAAGGTTTAAAAGCCGTTGCTATTCTTTCCAAAGAAGGCATTAAAACAAACGTGACATTGATTTTCTCCGCGAACCAAGCATTGTTAGCAGCTCGTGCAGGTGCCACATATGTAAGTCCATTCGTTGGTCGTATTGATGATATTAGCATGGATGGTATTACTCTTATCGAAGATGTCGCTGAAATTTTCATGGTTCATAATATCGAAACAGAAATTATCGCAGCTAGCGTACGTACACCAATTCACATTACACAATGTGCAAAGGCTGGTGCGCACATCGCTACTGTACCATATAAAGTATTATTACAAGCTATGAAACATCCGTTGACAGATGCTGGTTTGGCACGTTTCCTAGAAGACTGGAAACAAGCTAATCAATAAAACTACTAAAAACACAGTAACCTAACAACAATAGCTAGGCTATAAGAGCGGTACTAATCTACATGATTAGACCGTGCTCTTGTGTAATGTAATAGGTAGATAGATCTACCACTCATTTAAGGAGGCCCTATTATGGATCGTACATTATCTTTGGAATTTGCTCGTGTCGTTGAAGCGGCAGCTCTTCGCAGTGGTCGTTTACTTGGTCGTGGTCAAAAAGACGCAGCTGACGGTTTAGCCGTAGATGCTATGCGTCAAGCGTTTGATTCCGTAAATATCTCTGGTACAGTAGTTATCGGCGAAGGCGAAATCGACGAAGCACCTATGCTTTACATTGGTGAACATGTTGGTGCCGGCGGTCCAGAAGTAGATATCGCTGTAGATCCTATTGAAGGTACAAACCTAATTGCTAAAGGTCAAAATGGTGCTATTGCAGTTATGGCCATTGCTGAAAAAGGCGGTTTGTTACATGCGCCAGATATGTACATGCAAAAATTGTGTGTAGGCCCTCGTGGTGCTGGTGCTATCGACTTGAATCTATCCTTAACTGAAAACTTGAAAAATATCGCTAAAAAAATGGAACGCGACGTAGAGGACTTAACAATCGTTATGCTTGATCGTGAACGCCATGCTGGCCTTATGAAAGAAGCGCGTGATCTTGGTTGCCGTATTCGCCTCATCACTGACGGTGACGTTAACCCAGCTATGGAATGTTGTATCGAAGGTTCCGGCGTACACGTTGTTGTAGGTACTGGTGGTGCCCCTGAAGGCGTATTGGCAGCAGCGGCATTAAAATGTGCTGGTGGCGATATGCAAGCTCGTTTATTGCCTGAAACAGAAGCAGAAATTCAACGTTGCCATGATATGGGCATCAAAGATACAAATGCGATTTTGACATTAGATGATCTTGTTAAGAGTGATGATGTTATCTTTGCAGCAACAGCGATTACACAGGGGAATTTGTTGAATGGTATTAGCTACTTCCCAGGTGGCGCACGTACACATACCATTGTGATGCGTGCTAAAACAGGTACAGTTCGTTTCCTTGATACAATTCATATGGATAATAAACTAAAAACTTTAAAGGCTAAATAAATTGTAGGTTGAATGATTTAAATACGTCTTCCATAACACTTAATGAGCAATGATATATTTTGTGATTGCTCCTGTGATAGGGCCGAGATCCTCTCGATTCTCGGCCCTATTTCTGTGTTTCCTACTATATGTTGTGTAAAAGCTGGAGAAATTGGGATTATATGCTGGGCTTTTACTTGCTGAACAATATGTAAACATAGTATACTAAATAGAAGGCTTTTTATATTATTCGATATAAATTTATATACAACAAACTAAAATAGATAGTTAAACTGACACTATAATCGCTCGTTTGGTGTTAGGTATGAAAAATGACTAGGAGGAATTCTTTTGGAAAAGCTAATTATACAAGGGGGCAATCGCCTAAAAGGTCGTGTTCGCGTAAGTAGTGCAAAAAATGCTGTACTACCTATCATTGCGGCCACTATGTTGGGTACTACCCCAAGTACATTGCTTGAAATTCCAAACTTGGAAGATGTAGGGACAATTTGTAAGGTTATCGAATCCTTGGGGGTGAAGGTAACTTTCAAAAAAGAAAAAGATGAAATCATTTTTGATGCATCGGAATTAACTGCTATTGAGGCACCAGAAGATTTAGTACGTCGTATGCGTGCATCCTTCTTGGTTATGGGACCATTGTTGGCTCGTAAAGGGGAGGCAAAAATATCCCTGCCTGGCGGTTGCGCTATTGGCGCTCGTCCTATCGATTTGCATTTGAAGGCATTTGAAGCACTAGGTGCAAAAATTGAAATTACAGAAGATTATGTACATGCTACTACACCAAATGGTTTGCAAGGTAGTCAAATTTACCTCGATTTTCCAAGCGTAGGTGCTACTGAAAATGTAATGATGGCTGCTTGTATGGCAGAAGGTAAAACCATCATTGAAAATGTTGCAGAAGAACCAGAAATCGTTGATTTGGCGACATATCTTAACAGTATGGGTGCTAATATTCGTGGTGCTGGTACAAATGTCATTCGTATCGAAGGCGTGAAGGAATTGAAAGGCGCTGTTCATACAGTGATTCCTGATCGTATTGAAGCTGGTACGTATCTAATTGCTGCGGCTATGGCTGGCGGTGACGTGTATGTAGAAAATGCATTGTCTGAACATTTAAAACCAGTGGTAGCAAAGCTAAAAGAAGCTGGTGTAACCGTAGAAGAAGACATTGATGGTATTCGTGTTGTCAGCGATGGTAAACTAAAGGCGGTGGATATTAAAACATTGCCGTATCCTGGGTTCCCAACAGATATGCAAGCGCAATTTATGGCATTGACTACGATTGCTCATGGTACAAGTACTGTTACGGAAACTGTTTTTGAAAACCGTTTTATGCATGTTGCGGAACTACGTAAAATGGGTGCCCATATCGATATAGATAATCGCAAAGCGATTGTAGAAGGTGTGAATGGCTTACATGGTGCAGAAGTAAATGCTACAGACCTTCGTGCAGGTGCGGCCCTTGTTTGTGGCGCATTATCTGCTGAAGGAGAGACGAAAGTAGGACGTTTACATCATATTGATCGTGGGTATGATGATTTTGTAGGTAAATTACAAAGGTTAGGTGCGAACATTGTTCGGATTGACGAATAAGAAGCGTGTAGCAAAATCTGTTGGTGGGGATGATAAGTCTGCAGTTCAATCAGATGAGTCGGTTCAAGCGAAACGTAAGCTTAGACGAAGACCGACAACGATTGCCAAGACAACACCTACCATGACAATGAAACGCAATAAATCTGATACAGAGAAGTCAGCATCATTTCTAAGTAAGTTGCAAGGTGGCTTTGCCTATGATATTGGTATCGACTTGGGCACTGCCAATGTGCTGATCTATGTTAAAGGGAAAGGTCTCGTTCTTGATGAACCTGCGTATGTAGCGAAGGATGTTAAAACAGGAGATATTCTTGCTGTAGGTCAAGAGGCACGTCTTATGTTAGGGCGTACACCGGAAGGGGTGGAGGTAATTCGTCCATTACAGGCAGGTGTAATTGCTGATTATGACACGACGGAATTTATGCTTCGCTATTTTATCCGTTCTGTAGTTCCTGCATCGAGTTTGATGAAGACTCGCATCATTGTATGTGTGCCATCAGGTAGTACACCGGTAGAGAAGCGTGCTGTATTAGAGGCATTGCTCCGTACCGGCGCTAAGAAGACGGTGCTCATTGAAGAACCACTAGCTGCAGCTATGGGCACAAATCTTGATGAAGCTACACAAGTGGGGGCTATGGTTCTCGATATTGGTGGGGGAACCACAGATATTGCAGTGTTATGTGACTCTGGTGTAGTGGTGAGCGAATCCTTGCGTATTGGTGGGGATGTATTTAATGAATCTATTGTTCGCTATATTAAACGAAAACGAAAACTTGTTATCGGTATTTCTACAGCGGAAGAAATAAAAATGGCTATCGGTACTGTAGATCGTCGTGCTAAGGAGACCTCTATCGAGGTGCGTGGGCGCGATACAGCTACAGGCTTGCCTAAGATGATTGAGGTTAGCTCTCTAGAGGTGCAACGAGCCTTAGAAGCTCAAATGATGACGATTTTAGAAGGTATCAAAGATATTTTAGAGAAAACGCCACCAGAATTAGTGGCTGCTATTGCAGATCATGGGATTATTTTGACTGGTGGGGGCTCTCTCATCGATGGATTTGATCGTGTTGTGTCCCGATCTATTGGGATTGCAGCGTATCTCGTAGATGATCCACGATATGCAGTTATTAGAGGTGTAGCGAAGGCCTTGAATGAGATGTCTGCCTTGAAAGATACTCTAGAAGGATTACAATAAATTATAGTAATCGGTATCCAATTACTATAATTGGATACAAGCTAGTTGCACTTCTTAGTCATGTGTTTGTATGAAAAAATGATATATGAGCGGCACTATATGTTCTTCTTGTCCTTGAAATAAGCAAGAAAATGTATGGACCGCTCATTTTTCTTTCATCACCTTGTGATACAATATAAAGACAAATAAATATATTCTATGCGTGTTATTGATTTTTCACTAGAAGATTACGGTATGTTTATGGGCCACACTGATGACTGTCGATAATGCTGCATATTACAATTTTAATAGAAAGGGACGGTATGACTATGAAAAAAAGTATGTTAGTCGCCACACTGGCACTAGCGTTGTCAAGTTTTGCCTCCTTAAACGCCCTTGCAGGCGATTTAACGGGTATTCGCGTATCCAATTCCGATGGATACAGTCGTGTAGTTATGGACTTAACTAGTGAAGCAAAAAACTATACAACGAATTATAATAAAGAAACACATGTGCTTACATTCCTACTCAAGGACACTACGAATAAAATGGCTAAGCCCATCGAACAAAATACAACAAAAACAGGTGTCCTCACAGGTGTTGGATTACAGTCTAAGGATTCACAGTTACAATTGAATTTGAATGCAAACCAAGACGTGAACTATAATGCATTTGTGTTAAAAAATCCCAATCGTTTGGTAGTGGATTTATTCTCCAATTATGCACAAAAAACGACAAAATCTATTAGCCCGAATATCAATCTCGTGAGATGGAATACAAATATGAAAGAGGGGATGGTAAAAGCCGTAGCCATTACAGCTGATGCTACAGTACCGTTCAAGGTAGGTGTAGATGCTAATGGTAAAACATTGGGGCAAATCAGTCAGTCATATAAGGTGGCTGTAGGTGCTAAAGGTAAAGGGATTTCCTTCGGAGACAGATCAATTGCTCCAGGTACAACTATCACATCGGCGAAACAATTAGAGGGCGTGGCATCTTTACGATATAACCCACAACGGGGATATTCTATCGTGGATAAAGTGCCACGCGTCGAAGGGCAGACTCAAAAAGCTACGTTAGCTGTAACGAGTGTAGACGCACCACGGGTGGCTAACTCTTTAATCTTGTACACACCGTCTTATGGTAAAAATACAGGTACTAATAACTATGGCTATGAGTTGACATTAAAGAGCAATAAGGTCACATCTACTGGTGTGGGTAATTCATCCATCCCGTCAGATGGATTTGTATTGTCGGGTCATGGCACAGCTAGCACTACGTTGAAAGCGATTAAGGTAGGTGATACTTTAACGTTGAAGACCACAGACGAATTGGCTCAAGTTAGTGCAGATGGAATGACAATCCTTCAAGGTGGTAGTATAGTTTTAGAAGATGGCAGAGCCGTAGGTAAATCGAATGATGGCAACAAGGCTCGTACTTTTGTAGGAACTACTAAGGGGCGAGGGCTCGTGATTTTGACGATAGATAAACAAGAACCTCAATCTGTGGGGGTAACATCTGCAGAGGGGGCTAAATTATTAGCTGATCTAGGTGCCGTAGAGGGCCTAGAATTGACGAATCAAGGTGATGTAGATATAGCAGTCAATAAAGAAATGGTGAACCAATCGGGTGCTGCACCTACATTGTATGAACAAATCTTATTGTTGAAATAAGTATTTTACATTGTATACTATGTAATTGCCTTTGAATATAATTGATAAATACTGTATAATAGTACTATTACAAAAATAAATTTAAGGAGGGAGATCGTTATGAAAAAATTATTGTTCGCACTAGCTGCAATTAGCGCTCTTGGTGTGGCAACTGTAATGGCGGCCCCAATTGAGCATCATACTGTTTTAACTGGTAAAGTATCCACTGTAGTGGCTATTGGTACACCTGTAACTGAAGGTCAAACATTGATTACTGTTGAAACATTGGCGGGCCCTATGGCTGCGTCTAAAGCCGTTGTAAATGGTATTGTAACAGCTGTAAATGTGACTACTGGTACTGATGTAACTCGTGGTCAAGTTGTGGCAACTGTTGATAGCAAATAAAGGAGAAATAGAATGAAAGTAACTCATTCTTGGCGTCGGTATAGAAAGAGTATACTGGCGCTTTTCTTCTGTTGGTCTATGTCAATGGCGCAGGCCGTAGATTTTATGCCTGTGTCCGAAGTACAGACTGGCATGGAAGGAATAGCAAAAACTGTGTTGGTAGGTGACGATATTTCTACATTTAATGTGAAGGTGTTAGGTGTAATGGAAAATCGTGGGCCTTCTGGCGACTTGATTTTGGCCAAATTCTCTGGCCCTGTAATGGAACAAACGGGTGGTATCGCTCATGGCATGAGTGGTAGCCCGGTGTATATAAATGGCAAGCTCGTTGGCGCGGTGGCCTATGGTTGGGGCTTTGCTGATGGTACGGTGGGTATGATTACACCTATTGAAGATATGGTGAAATTGTGGAATATTCCGTATGAAAAAAATCTCAGTAATTCGTGGTCTGATGACCGATTAATTCCTATGGGAACGCCTCTTATGGCTTATGGATTTGATGCAGATTCCATGGAGTATATGAAGTCTAAATTACCTCAATACGGTTATGAAACATATGATACGGCTAGTGCTACCGGCGATAATGTGAAGAAACCATTAGTACCAGGTGGTTCAGTAGCGGCCCTCTTAGTGGATGGAGATTTGAAATTAGGTGCTATTGGTACTGTCACTTATGTAGATAATGATCAAGTAGTAGCTTTTGGACATCCCTTCCTAAAACATGGTGAATCTGATTATTTTATGCATAATGCAAGTATTTTCACTGTTGTTAAAAGTGTGAATTCTGCTTTTAAATTAGGCTCCATGGGTAGTGAGGTTGGTACTGTAACAGAGGATCGTGGTGCAGGTATTGCCGGTAAAACTGGTGTCATTGCCCATGGTATTCCGTTGAGATTCCAATTAGCTGATTATGATATGGGACGGGAACGCAATACATCTGTGAAGGTTATTGAGGATCCTGAGATGACCCCTACATTAGCGGCAACCTCATTCTATAACTTCTTAAATAAAACATTGGATCGTAGTGGATCTGGAACGGCTACGGTAAGTTACAAAATTACACCGAGGGATAACAAATATAAACCGTTGACGCGGACGAATATGTTTTACTCCTCTGAATCCATTAGTGAAAAAAGTGTAGATGAATTCTACAATGTTGTTGATGTATTGATGAATAACAGATTCATCGATTACGAAATTATGGATATTCAGGTGAAAGCAGATGTTACTAAATCTAAGGTGACTGCCAAAATTGTTGATGCTACTGCTTCTCCTGTAGTGGTAGCACCTGGTGATACGATTGTGGTTGACGTGAAATTAGAACCTTTCAGAGGTGAAGTGGTAACAAAAGAAGTATTCTTTAAGGTGCCAGAGGATCAAAAAATCGGTAAAGCAACATTGGAGGTACGTGGTGGTGGTGTAGTGCCATTACCATATGTATTGGAAAAGCAAAAATATAATTTAACCGATGAAATTATTCGTCGATTGAAAACGTATAAGGATTTTGATGAATTATTCAAAGAAATCCAAGATACAGATACGAATAATCAAATCGTCGTGGAATTCCTTGAAGACGGTGTGAGTATGGTTAATGATGGTTCTAGTGCTAAAACTGCTAAAAAAGCAAAATTGGAATCTGTAGAGCGTAATCCATTACCTGGGGATATTAAAAAGGAACCAACTGCTAGTGAATCCTTGTCTAGCGACAAAGACGAGAAGAAACAAGAGAAAACGGCTGTTGACACAGAGTATATCATTCAAGGCGATGGTCAATTCTCCATTGATGTAATGAGCCCAGCTAAACGTGATAAAGTGTTGGCAAAACGAGCTAAAGAAGCGAAGCAGAAAGCAAAATTAGAAAAGAAACTCGATAGAGATGCTTCTAATACTGTAAAAGCTAGTGATGATAAAGGTTCTAGTGTTAATAGTTCTGGCACTAACAATTCTAGCTCTAACGATTCTAGTGAAAATGATGCTAATAATAAAGCGTCTGGCAGCCACGTATCCTAAGATGCATTATTAGAAAATTTGTGAATTATGGTATAATTAAGGAATATTCAGAATAAGGGAGGTTTCTAGTGAACTGGCTAGAGAATATAGGCCGTTTTACCATGAAACGGTTTGAACAAACAGGGGATGCCATGATGTTATTGTGGCAAACACTGAAACAACTGAAAATGATTAATTTCCTTCATGTACTACAACAAATGGCGCATCTAGGGGTGGATTCACTGCCTATTATTAGTCTTACTTTGCTCTTTGCTGGGGCTGTAATGACATTGCAAATTGCTGATGTACTAGTTCGCTATGGTGCACAAAGTACGGTAGGAGGCATTATGGCTGTTGCTATGGGCCGTGAATTAGGACCAATCCTTGTAGGTGTAGTTCTAGCTGGTCGCGTGGGGGCCGCTATTACTGCTGAAATTGGCACCATGAAGGTGACTGAACAAATAGATGCGCTCCGTGTGATGGCTACAGATCCTGTAGGATACCTTGTAGTGCCACGGGTCGTGGCATGTATGATTATGGTACCTATTTTGGCATTTTATGGTGTAGTTATTGGTATTGCCGGTGGTTATTTTGTAGCGACGGCGATAAAAGGACTTTCACCATCTACGTATTTGGACTCCATCCAAATGTTTTCAACTATTTCTGATTTTACATTGGGACTGGTGAAGTCTAGTATTTTTGGTGCTGTTATTGCCTTGGTTGGTGCCTATAAAGGGATGAATACTAAAATGGGTGCTGAGGCGGTTGGTTTCTCTACAACGAGTTCTGTGGTCACTAGTATTATTTTAGTATTCGTATTGAATTACTTCTTATCTAGTGCATTGTTTTAATTAGAGAGTAGACTGATGATTGAATTACAAGATGTGGTAGTAGCCTATGATACACGGGTTATCTTGGATCACATTAATTTAACCATTCCTGATGGTGAAACCTTGGTCATCCTTGGTGGCAGTGGCAGTGGTAAAAGCACGCTGTTACGCCTCCTTATTGGATTACAACGACCTACATCAGGTAAGATTTTTGTGGATGGCACAGAAATCACTTCATTAAATGAAGAAGAATTTAATAAAGTCCGTCTTAAGATGGGAATGGTATTTCAATACTCAGCTCTATTTGACTCCATGACAGTAGGGGAAAATGTAGCATTTGGATTGAATCAACATTCTTATAAATCCAAAGACGAAATTAAAGCTATTGTGGCAGAACGTCTCGACTGGGTAGGTCTCGGAGGGTATGAAGATTATATGCCTAGCGAACTATCGGGGGGGATGAAAAAACGCGTTAGTTTAGCTCGCGCCATTGCACAAGATGCTAAATTTATTCTTTATGATGAACCATCTTCTGGTCTTGATCCCATTACATCTGGAACTATTAGCATGCTTATAAAAGGAATGCAATCGCGTTTGGGCTGTACGTCTATTGTGGTGACTCATGATATGCAATCTGCTTTTTATGTGGCAGACCGTATTGCACTACTGGATAAAGGTAGATTTATCGAAGTGTCTAGTGCAGAGGAGTTCAAACACTCCACTAATAAAAAAGTACAACAATTTATTAATGGTAAAGCAGAAGAATTGACGATTTCTGCAAGGGGAGTATAGATATGAAGTGGACAACGGAAGCGAAAGTTGGCGCTTTTACAATATTGGGCCTCATACTATTTGTGAGTTCTATTGTATTCGTAGGAAAAATGGATATTTTTGCCAAACCAGAAATGGCGATTACTGGTCAATTTGAGCAAGTTAATGGTTTAAAAACGGGGAATCAAGTTAAATTATCTGGTGTTGCTGTAGGTACTGTGGATTCCGTGGAAATCGTTCCTGGTGGTGTGGCAGTAGGTATGAAAATTAATGAAGGAACCGAAATTCCTAGTGACTCTAAATTTATGATGGGCGCTGACGGATTATTAGGGGACAAATTCATCCAAATTTCACCTGGCAAGTCTAAAGTATATTTACATGATGGCGATTCTGTTCGAGGCGAAGGTGCAGATAGCATGGATAAAGCTATGCAAAGCGCTCAAAAGTTGATGGAAGGTACTGAAAAAATGTTAGAATCCATCAATAATATCATTGGTGACCCTCAAACACAAGGTGCATTGCGTCATACATTGCAATCGACATCTGTTGTGGCCGACAATGCCGTAGCGATTACACAAAATATGGCGGACATGACGGCTCAACTTAATGCAGCGACACAACAGTTTAATGCCGATGGTCAAGCTGGTGCTGATATGCGTGGTATTGTGACAAATTTGAAAGAAACCACTGATAAGGTGGATAATATGGCTCGTGCGATGGGAGGTGTTGTAACGGACCCAACAGCGGCCGAGAATATTAAAGAAACACTGCACAATACAGCACAAATTTCTGCACGTATTAATAAAATTGCGGGTGGCAAGGCCTACGTTTCGAGTACTACCTCCTCCAATGGTAATGGTGGTACTGCCACAACGGAGGGGCAAGATTCCGAAAAAAAGTCGCAATTAAGTACTGAAACATCAGCAGATTTGTTGTATAATAATCATCAAGACGAGTATCGTGTGAATGTGCGATTCCGTTTGTTTACTAATAAAACACTAGGTGAATTAGGCTTTTCTAATATCGGTGATGGTACAGACTTTGACTTGAACGGTGGTAAATATATTGCTGACAAATGGTCTATTCGTGCCGGTTTGTTTGAAAGTGAACTTGGGTTTAGTCTTGATTACGGTCTTGGTGGCCCATTCTCCATTTCTGCAGCCATGTATGATTTAAATCATCAAAAATATCGAATTCGCAGTGAATTTAGATTAGCACAAGATACATATGGGATACTACAAATGACAAGACCATTTGGTTCTGACAATGGTGGTACATACTTTGGTATAAAACAAGTTTTTTAACATTCCAGAATATAGATTCTAAGTATGGAGGTTTTTTCTATGAATAAAAAAGCACTTACACTAGCCATTTTATTCTCAATGGCTACAACAGGTGCCTTTGCGTCTGATCTCGTAACAACAACTGTAAATAACAGTGGTAAATTAAGCAAATTGCAAGAGCAAGCAGTGCTTTTGACACAAAAACAATTGGCTGATAAAGCGGCAAAAGATGTAGCTACATTCCCATCTGCTTTGGCTTTGAACGAAGTGAAAACAGTGGATTTGGCATTGAAAAATAACCGTACTGCTAAACAATCTATGTGGGCTTATGAAGCTGCAAAATCTACTGTAAGCGCCACGGCGGCTAGTAAAAATCCAAGTGTAGGGTATTCTTACAGTGCTACTCGTGCTAGAGGCGCTACTGATGCATCTTCCGTGACTGAACGTGGTACTAACGGTTTTAGTTTATCCGTTCCTGTATACACTCCAAGTGTAGATGCAGCTATAGATGGTGCTCGTTATGACCGTGAAAGTGCTGGGGCTAGCTATGAAGAAGCCTTGCAAACAGCAAAATTAACGGCTATTAGCGATTACTATACATTGATTATGTACCGTAATCTCGTTGATGTAGCGCAACAATCTGTTCGTGATTATGATGGTCACGTGACTAATGTGCAAGCCCAATATAATGTTGGCTTGGTGGCAAGCTCTGATGTATTAGCCGCTAGAACTAACTTAGCAGATGCTCAAACTACTTTGATCACTCGTCAAAATTCTGCTGACGTAGCTGAAACTGATTTGAATATCGTTATTGGCTATCCTGTAAGTACAAGCATTGAAACGGCAGATAAAGAAATGCGCTATTTACCTTATAATGTAACATTGGAACAAGCTAAGGCTTATGCGTTGTTGCATCGTGCTACACTAGTAAAATCTGCTATGGATGTAAAATCTGCAGAAGAATCTGTAAAACAAGCAAAAGCAGGTTACTTGCCAACTGTATCTTTGACAGCGGGTAAGAATTATGCATCTGACGATAATTACCGTGGTACTAGTAATAATGGGTGGTCTGTAGGTGCTAATGCTAGCCTAGATATCTGGGATGGTGGTTCAACTCGCAATACTATTAAAGTGAGAGAAGCTCAATTAGAAAGCGCGAAAGAAGCAAATTTAGCAGCCGTAGATGGTGTGCTTTATGACGTGCAATCTGCATATTTGAACTTGCGTGCGGCAGAGCAAACGATTTCTAGTACAAAAGTTGCTGTAGAAGAAGGTCAAGAAAGCTTCCGTATCGCATCCTTACGTTATCGCGCTGGCGTTGGTAGCAACTTGGATGTGTTGGATGCAGAAACATCTTTGACAACGGCTCGTAATAACTATGTTCAAGCGTTGTATAACTACAATATCTATGTGGCTACATTAGAACAAGCTGTAGGTGTTCCATTGGAAACACCAGTTGGACACGGGGCTCCGTTAATCGCAAATAGCGATTCTGTTAACACATTGGCTAATTTAGCTGCTCAAGTAACAAAATAATATACATTAGGTCGTTGAGGCATTGCTTCAATGACCTTTTTTATCGTTTGCAAGACTCTCGTAATAGTAGATTATAGGTGTTAGAGATGCAAATTTTAATGGCTTTCATGAAGATAGCATGAACATTGAGAAAAACTATTACAATTTCCTTGAAGTCCTATGGTTATGCGTGTTTTTATGCTATTATAATGATGTAGATATAGAAAATTTATGCATACAATGCATAGTTTGATAAATTCAGATGTAGGAGTTCTTTGATGACACGGAAACAATTGTCTCTCATAGGGGCAGCGGTGCTAGGTTTAGGTGCTCTAACGAGTATTGGCATAACGGCTAAACCAGCGGCAGAAAATTATGTAGCACCGCTTGTAAAAGAACAAATAAATACGTCTATTAATGGCAAGGTAAATTATGATTCTTTAACAATTGGCATGGATGGTACTGTGTGGCTAGAGAATGTAGTGGTAAATGATACAGCGGGGCATAAAATTGCTACGGCACCAACTGTAGAAGTGGGCCTAAATGTGTTAAAAGCACCGACATTGCTTTTTTCTGATGCTGAGGCGATGTCTTTGATTTCCTCTGTTACTGTGGAGAATCCTGATGTTCATGTATGGCAGTTATCGGATGGCACATGGAATGTGCAACAATTAGTGAAATCCTCATCTACTAGTGATTCATCATCTTTTACCGGTTCTGTGATAGTCAATGATGGTACAGTAGCAGCGCGGCTATCTGACGGTACACGGTATGAAATGGAAGACGTAGACGGTACTATTTCTTTGCGTGATAATCCTGTTGTCGATGGTGCTGTGAAAGCTGTATTTGACGGCGAAGAAATTACGGCTCGTGGCAATATTAATACAAAAAATCTTAATGATTTTGCTGTGTATGTACAGGCTGATTCCATTAATGCAATTCATGTTAATCAATTATTAAAATCTAGAAATGATATTTCCATTTCTGGTGGATTTATTGATGATGTACATGTAAATATCAAGAGTGACGGCAATAATGGATATACTATGTCCGGCAATTTAAACCTCACTGATATTGATGGTGCCTATGTAAATGGTGGTACTAGTTATGCCATTACTGAGGGACAAGCTCGTATTATGCTTAATAAGAATCAGGCTATTATTTCTGCTAGTGATGCTCTAATTAATGGAGAAGAATTTCAAGTTGATGGTGTTATTGAATTAGCAGATGATACGAATTTAAACCTCACTGTGTTAGCGGATCAAGCTAGCTTATTGGCATTGGCACCTGATCAAGGTATTGATGGATTAGCATCAGCCAATTTACAAATTACAGGTACTACGGTATCACCTAAAATTAGCGGGCACATATTGGGTGAAAATATTTCCTATAATGGCTTGGTCATCGATTCTGTGGAATCTGATATTTCTTATACAGAAGGCAAAGCCGATTTAGGGAATTTAGAAGCCTATATGGGTGATGGTGTTCTAGCTGGGCGTGCTACTTATGATGTGGATAATACTGATTTTGAAGCACAATTAACAGCAGAAGCTTTAGATCTATCTGCTATTACAGCCGCTGTTGATATTTCTGCAACGGGCACTGTATCTGGCCTTGCTCACGTGAAAGGTCGCCAAAATCGTGTCACAAGTATTACTGGTGATGTGTATGGTGAAGATATTACCTACAGTGGTGTTGCTATCAGTCAAGCAAGGGCTACTTTCACCGGAGATGGTGAAAACTACACGGTGAGTCAAATTAATGCGCTTATTGGTGAAGGTGAATTTACGGCATACGGAACGTTACAAAATGGTGAGATGAACCTAAGTTTCAATGCTAATGCAATTCCAGCGGCATTGGCTAGTCAATATTTGAATAACACTGTAGATGGTAATATAACAGCTTATGGCACTGTTTCGGGTACTACGGATAATCCAACGGCAGAGGCCCATATTTCATCTAATGAAATTCATATAGCCGATGCACGGTATGATCAAATTTTGGCAGACGTGACATTACACGACCATGTGGCCACTATTTCCCGTGGGATCATTATTGATGGAGAGGGCGAATATACGGTGACTGGTACAGCTAGACTTGCTGGGACTAGAGCTCTCGATTTGTCTGTAAAAGCAGATAAGGTACGTCTAGAAAATGCCATTCGACCATTTGTAGAGTTTCCAATTACTGGTTGGGTAACAACGGAAAATCATATTACTGGAACGATAGATTCACCAGTGGTTAATGGCTATGCACATATGTGGGATGGCTCGATACAAGGTAAGCTCGTAACTGATTTATATGCAGATTATAACTATCAAGGAGATGTGTTGACCGTTACCAACGGTAAGGCACAAGCCTATGGTGCTACGGCTACAGCATATGGCACTATGGTAGGAAGTAACTTGAATTTCACCTTTGATGGGGACCAAATTGATTTAGGCCGTTTGCTCACAAATGAAGATATTAAAATTGATGGATATGCTGATGTAAAAGGTACATTAACTGGCACATTAGATAAACCGATGTTTGATGGTAGTGTTGTATCTAATGCGTTGCAATTGAACTCAGTGCCTATAACAAATGTTAAGGGGAATGTTTATGTAGATCCTAGTGTAGTAAATTTGCAAAATTTCTCGTTTACAGAAGATAAGTTTGGCAAATACACCGTTAAGGGTGGTGTTATGTTAGATGAACCACATCGCTTGTTTGGTACGATACAGGTAGAAACAGCTAGTATTAATAACCTCATTCATATGCTACAACAAGACACAGATAGCTTTGATGGACAGCTAAATGGTGAAATTGAGTTAGGTGGTCAATTAGATAATCCAAGTCTTGATGTAAATGGCACGATTACAGACTTTAGTATTGATGGCAATGTCATTGGTAATGCTGTAGTAGATGCAGATTTAACAAATCGCAAGTTTACGATTCGTAAATTACAGCTACCTGTGGAAGATGGATTGATTGCCGCCGGAGGTGTAGCTGATTTAGATGGGGATGCAGATATTCAGATTGCTGCCAATCGTGTGAATATTAAACCATTCTTACCATTAGTAAGTAAAGATATTGATGCAACTGGAATTGTTTCATCGGTCATTAACATTAGTGGTAAAACCAATAATCCAAAAGCAGAGTTATCAGCAGAACTTGAAAATGGTTCTTTAAATGGTATTGCATTGGATAAAGCATTTGCCTTGGCAACAATGGAAAACAAGGTTATTAATGTACAACGTATCATGGGGATTCGGGATAAATATCAAGTAAGCGCTTATGGTAAAGTCCCATTGGCAGCATTGTATACCTCGGGCTATTTACCTCCAGGGGATAATAAAGCAATGGATCTCACTGTTGATTTTAATGAAGCTGATCTTGCCGTTGTTCCATTGATGACAAACGCTGTTAAATCTGCTGAAGGACCGTTATCTGGTGCCGTTCATATTACTGGTTCTTATGATGATCCAGAGGCAACCGGGACTGTTACTGTTAGAAATGGTACCATGAAAATTGATACGATTGGTAATCCCATGGAAGAGATTAATGGGAATTTAATTTTCACGGGTAAACAAATGGACTTCCAATCTACTTTAAATATGGGAAAAGGTAATGCTGGTCTTGCTGCGAAGGTGACTTGGAATCATAGGGCATTAACATCTTATAATGCGGCTGTACAGCTTGATAAACTAGACCTAGCTAATGAATATGTAAGTGGCCCAATTAATGGGGAACTTTATATCACTGAGATGAAAGGGATTCCAACACTAACAGGGACTATTAATCTTGAAAATAATCAATTTAAGATTCCTCTTTCCTTTGAAAGTAGTGGCGAATCAACTAATCTTGGCCTCGATGTGACTGTACACGCGGGTAAAAATGTTAGATTGTATGATAAATTGCTATACAATATGCTTATCACTGGTGATGTACGATTCAAAGGTTCTACCAACAGACCAAATCCAGATGGATCGTTTAAAGTAGAGTCAGGTATCTTTAAATATTTAAATCATACATTTAATATCACTAAGGGAAATGCGAATTTTGAGCGTGGTTCGTTCTTGCCTAGATTATTATTAGAGGCAACAAATACAACTAGTAGCTATGATATTAAATTGGGTGTTTCTGGTACAGTGGATATGCTTGATATGACATTAACATCAGAGCCACAATTGTCCAGAGAACGTATTATATCTTTGTTGACCTTTGGTCGAGGGGCAGAAACGAATAGCAGTGCTGTCTCTAGTCAAGATGCCAATAATTTATTTGTTTCAGGTTTACAAATGCTGACATTTGGCTATGTACAAGATGCAGTGCAAAATTCATTGGGCCTTGATATGATTAATATCACTACGGGGTCATTAAATCCTGATGAGCCTGTAGATGGGGACATATCTGGTAATTATAATATTGAAATAGGTAAATATATCATTCCTAATTTGATGGTAACCTATGGCCAAGGTGTGAACAATAACATGAATAAATATGGTATTAATTATAAAGTGGACAAACATTTGAACTTTGCTGGTTGGCGGACGAATGATAATGGTGGTTATTTTGGTACTACTTGGACGCGTCAATTTTAATTAGCTTCTATGCAGGAATGTAAAATGGGATTGTAATGTCCTAAAGGGACGGAATAGGAACTTTTAGGACATTATGAAATATTATGTTTAGGTATCATACAACTTTCATAAAAGTTTGCTATAGTAGTACTCAATGCAAAGTGGATATGATATAATAACAAGGATGTATTACTCTGATTATGAAAAGAGTTTTTAGGAGGAATTTATGCTTACAAATAAAGCCTATAAGCGTATGCTAACAGCATCTGTGCTGACAGCAGTTATGGGGCTAGGTAGTGTGTATGCTGCAGACGTGCAAGCTGGATACACACCTGATATGACAACTACAACGACAACACAAACTGCAGATGTAGTTGATACAGCAGAAAAACAAGCTGTATACAATGCTACAGAAGGTAAAGTGTTAGATAAAAAAGCACAAGCTGAAGAGGATGCTCAAGCAGCAATTACAGCAGCTCGTGGTGATACTACTATCAGCCAAGACGGTACTGTAGTGCAAGGTACAGATGGTACTGTTGTAGTTAACAACTCTCAATTATCTACTGATGATAAGCAAGTAAAAATGGTATCTCGTGTTACCGCAGATACGGACCTTGATCGTGCTAGTGAAACAGGCCAAAATCAAGCTATTGCTACTGTAGAAGCACAATACGTATCCTCCGCTACGGAAGAAACAGTTAAGCCATTTGCTGACCGTGTTATCACATCTCTTGATATTGACGGTGTGGATGAACAAAATAAACCACAATTGTTGGCGTTGCTCACAGAAAAAGTAGGCGATAAAATCTCCTATGAAGGCGTTGTGAAAGACATTCAAAACTTGGGTAATACTGGTGTGTTCTCCGAAGTAAATCCTGTGTTCACAAATGTTCCTGAAGGTACAAAAGTAAGTTATAAATTAACAGTTAATCCTATTGTCAATGGTGTTACATTTGAAGGTAACTCTGTGTACACTACTGAAAATTTAGTTAATTACATGGCGATTCAACCTGGTACAGTGTTGAACTCCATTTACGTAGGTCAAAAAATTCAAGGCATTAATGCAGCCTACGCTCGTGACGGCTATATGTTAGCGCACGTAGCAGGTATTCGCGTTGATGATGCTGGCCTCGTTCATGTGGCTGTAGTGGAAGGTGTTGTAGAAGACATCATTCCTGCAGGCAACAAAAAAACGAAAGATAAAGTAATTACTCGTGAATTCGTTCAGAAAAAAGGCAAACCTTTCAATAAATTCTTGGTACGCCGTTCTGTAGAACGCGTTTATAACCTAGGTTATTTTGATGATGTTAACGTTCGTATGTTGCCAGGCAATGATCCTGACAAAGTTATTATCGAAGTTGACGTATTGGAACATAAAACTGGTACTGTTACATTAGGTGCTGGTTATTCTGAATCCGATGGTTTCGTTGGTATCATCGAATTTGGTGAAGATAATTTCCGTGGTACTGGTGATAAATTTAAAGTTCACTGGGAAATCGGCGGTTCCGATAATTACAAAAACGTTCAATTCTCCTACTTGAGACCTTGGATTGATAGTAAAGGTACATCTCTCGGTTTCACATATTTCAACCGTACAGATGAATACACTGACTACAATGAAAATGGTAATGAAGTAGCTGAATATGATAAAAAATCCCAAGGCTTTAACGTGTCCTTCGGTCGTCAAACAGGCGAGTACACTCGTGATTATTTGACATTGGAAACTCGTAAAGATGAATACGAATGGGATGATGACGATAGCTCCGGATACCGTTATGATCGAAATCGCGACTATGCGGGAAATAAATTGTACGATTTTGCAAATGATAACTACCTTGATAATAACTTTGGCCGCATCAACAGTGCTACATGGCAAAAAGTATATGATTCCCGCGATAACATCTATGATCCAAGTCGTGGTAAACGTATTTCCTATACAGCACAATGGGCTGGTCATGGTTTAGGTGGTGACTTCGACTTCTACAAATTTACTGCAGAAGCTCGTATGTACCGCAAATTGTCTGAAAAAGTAACTTTGGCATTCCGTGGCCGTGTTGGTTTCATCCAAGGTGATGCACCATATAGCCAATTGTTCACATTAGGTGGCGCAGACTCCTTGCGTGGTTATGAAGATGACCAATTCCGTGGTAAGAAAATGTACAATGCTACATTAGAGCTTCGTATGCCAATCGTTAAGAAGGTTACAGGCGTTCTCTTCGCTGATATCGGTGATGCATGGGATGCACCAAATGTAACTTGGTATAATAGCAAAAAAGAATTTAATGTTGGCGTAGGTGCCGGCGTTCGTATTACAACTCCGATTGGTCCAGTTCGTCTTGACTATGGTGTTGGTTCTGACGACAATAAATTCCACTTCAGCTTTGGTACACAATTCTAATAGCAAGATATTTATGGTGAAAGCCTCGTGAGGGGCTTTCACCAATATCCATATTAGGGCGAAAATTTTTTCATTCATAATTTTAGTTTGCTATGAGTTAGACAGATATGGATGAGATGATTTTCCTAGGCTATACAAAATGCCTATATTGTAAGAACTGATATATAATTCGATTAAGAAAAGAGGGCATTTTATTATGATGCGTATGATGAGCAACAAACATAACGTAAGAATCGTGTCTATCATTGTAGCCATAATCTTCGTTGTGGGTATTGGTGCATTGGCTTATACACAAATGGCTACGCCAGGTGTGAGTGATTCTGGCAATAGTTCTGTAGGGATTGTAGATCCAAGTAAAATTCAATCTGCTGAAAATCCTTTATACGTAGCAGCTGGTAAAGAATATCAAGAGTATTCTCAAAAATTGATTCAAGAGGCACAAGCTAAAATGGCAGCAGCTGCTGATGATCAAGCGAAAGCACAAATTAAACAAGAAACTGATGCTGCTTTAGAAGCAAAAGAAGCTGAATTGATGAAAAATTTAACTGATAAAACTGATGAAGCTGCAAAAGCAGTAGGTGAAGCAAAAGGTTTATCTGTAGTCATGAGCAAAGGTGCTGTCGTATACGGTGGCGTTGATATTACAGACCAAGTACTTCATAAATTAACTAGCGAGGCTAGTGCTAATAAATAATATAAGCTTCTATGACTTTAGAATTAAACGATTATATGCTGTACTTGTATAGCAATCAGGCGTTAAATTGATGTGATATTCGGATGTTTGTAATATGGACAACGGTTTGGCTTAGCTATTTCTTGCTCTAGGAAAGGGGAATTATGACAAAGAATTTAAAATTAATATTGCTTGCTGTGATTCTCCTTGCAGGTATTATGGCCATGTATGCAGGCTATAGTTTTGTTAAAAATCGTCAAACTTTAGGTTTACATAAAGGACCTTCCATTGGTGTCGTACAAATGGAGGAGCTAGCAAAGTTAAATCCATCGTATGGTGATTATGAGCAAGCTAAACAAGAGTTGGCACAATTACAAGCACAATATGAAGTTGAGCAGAAGGCATTGAATACAAAGTCGATGATGCAGGCTGAACAATTGAAGGCATTGAGTCAAAGTACAGATGTAACAGACTCTGTGAATATTGAATTAAAAACAAAAGTTACAGCTAAAGAAAATGAAATGAATGCACAGTTAGCCGAAAAACGCAAAGAGTTAATGAATAAGTATATGGCTGAGGCTAAATCGACTCCTTCGGAGAGTGATTTGGAAATTGTAAATTTGCAGCTAGATTTGTTCACGTATTTGCGCCGTATACCAGTTAATCCTGAAGCAAAAGCAAAGGTTGATGCAGAACGTAGTGCTAAAGAAGCTCGACTAAAGGAATTGTTAGCGGCTAAAGCCCCAGAACAAGGTCGTGATTTTACATCCATTCAAGCTCGCATTAATGAGGAATTAGCACCAGTCGTGGAAGCCGGTCAGAAGGAATTAAATGACTATGCAGCTTCGTTGCAACAAGAGCTCATGGCTAAGCGTGATGAAATGATGCAAGCAAAGGCGCAAGATATTATGACAAATACTCAATTGCCAGAAGCGGCAAAATGGAATTCTGAATGGAGCCAGCGCTTACATGATAAAGAGGCAGAGGTAGAAGCTTTGCATGAGGCTATACTAGAGGATATTCGCATGCGTGTATCCGTAGTAGCAAAAGAGCAAAGCCTTGATTTAGTTGTAATCGATCAAATTAGTAACATAAAAGGTCTAGATATTACAGATGCTGTAAAGGCAACGTACTTGGCCCAATAAGGAGATAGACATGAATAAAAAAATGATGAGAACAATAGCAATTTCTATGATGTTAGTAACATCTGTAGGTTTTCTTGCTGGTTGTGGATCCACACAACAAGTTGGTTATGTAGACGTAGCTAAAATTGCTAGCGATACTACAAAAGGTCAAGAAATTGATAAGAATCTTCAAGCTAAGAACCAAGAATTGATGCAAAAATTACAACAAGTAGCAGCAGCTGGTGACGAAGCAGCTACAGCACAAGTACAACAAGCTAGTGAACAAGAATTTTATAACTACCGTGTGGCACAAAATAAAGAATTCAAAACAGCTGTAGAAAATGCCACAGCAGAAATCGCTAAAGAGAAAAAACTAGATGTAGTATTTCAAAAGGCTGCTGTTGTTAATGGCGGTGTAGATGTAACTGATGATGTTATCAACAAATTAGGTAAAGCTGCAACGACTAGTACAGATACAGCCACTACTGCAGCAACTAAATAATACACTATAGATTCATCCATCTTAGACAGGGAAGGGGTTACCAAATGCAAAAGACAGTCAAAGAACTAGCACAATTGGTACAGGGGACAGTGTGCGGTAATGGTGAGGTTGTCATCGAAGAAACCCGAGGTTTAGAACAAGCATCACCCAATGCTATTACATTTGCCATTGGTGATTATGTAGAGTATGTAAGCCAGTGTAAAGCCGGTGCAGTTATCGTGGAGAAAGAGGTACCCAATGTATCAATTCCACAAATTATTGTAGATAACGCTAAAGTGGCATTTGCTCAAATTTTAGAATTATTCCATCCGCCAGTAGTAGTGCCAAGAACAATTCATGAAACCGCTATTATCGGAGAGAATGTAACTATTGGTAAAAATGTAGCTATTGGCGCATATTGTGTCATCAATGATAATGCTGTGATTGGCGATAATGTTACTATCCATCCGTATGTGTATATTGGGCATAATACTCGTATTGGTGAGGACTCTGCCATTTATGCGGGTGCTATTGTTCATGAAAACTGTAGTCTTGGTAAACGTGTAGTCTTGCGTGCGAAAGCTGTTATTGGTGGCGAAGGATTTGGTTTTGCTACCGAGAATGGTGTGCATACACATATCCCTCAAGTAGGCAATGTTGTCCTTGAAGATGATGTAGAAGTAGGTTCTTGCTCCTGTATCGATAACGCTACAATGGGATCTACCTTAGTGCGTCGTGGTACAAAAATTGACAATCTTGTTCACTTGGGCCACAATGTTGAAATTGGAGAGGACTGCTTCCTTATTGCTCAAGTAGGTATTGCAGGTAGCACAAAATGTGGTAATCACGTTATTTTTGCTGGTCAAACAGGGTGTACTGGTCATATTACAATTGGTGATAATGTTACCTTTGCGGGTAAAACAGGTATTGTTGGCAATGTACCATCCAATGGTTTGTATGCAGGCTATCCAATGAGACCACATAAGGAATGGTTGAAATTATCTGCTTATGAAAGTCGACTCCCGGATATGGCTAAGACTATTAAGCAATTACAAAAAGAAGTAGAAGCGTTGAAAGCACAGCTAAAGGAGAGATAATCTATAAATGTATAGGTTTATGAAGTTGTTTAGCGCGTTTATATGCCTCTTGCCAGAATCCATACAGTATGGAATTGGTGTGATTCTTGGTGAGTTAGGATGGTTATTATGTCCGCCTAAACGCAAGAAATTGGCCATTGAGCAGATATTGTTTTGTCGTATAACGGATGATTTAGATGAAGCTAAACGTATAGCAAAAGCTAGCACGACAAGGTTTGGTCGTATGATAATTGATGTATTGCGCTATCCAGAAATTAAAGATGGTGCTTACAAGAATATGATTGAATTTGTCGGTCGTGAACATCTTGATGATGCTAAGGAAACAGGTAAAGGTGCTATTGTTGCAGCTATGCATAGTGGTAATTGGGAGCTTCTTGGCGGTGTGTTGGCTTCTGAAGGGTATCCCCTGATTTCTGTAGCGATGCAACAAAATGGTGATGCTGATAAATTCATCAATGAATACCGCGCTATTATGCATCAACATGTGACATATAAAACGGGCATGCGAGAAATGATTGGAGAACTTAAAAAAGGTGGTTTTATTGGTTTGATTATGGACCAGGATCCAGGTAAAACTGGTGTGTTAGTTCCATTCTTTGGCTATGAAACACTGACGGCAACTGGGCCTGCTGTTTTGGCTCGATTGCAGGATGTACCAATTATTCCGGTTACGATTCATTATAGCCCATATAAAAAGAAGCATGTTATTACCGTCGAGGCTCCTATATATGCGGAGCATACCGATGATAAGAAACGAGATTCTGCGGTGACAACAACTAAACTAAATGAATTTATGGAAGATTATATTCGTCGACATCCAGAAGATTGGTTCTGGCTACATAATCGATGGAAATGGACACGTAGATGTTATGGAGATAAAATTGAAACTCCACCAGAAAATTTTTCTAAATAAAACAAGGGTGTGTAGGGGAAACTTTACATGCCCTTTTGGCTTTTACCTTGTAATGATTGTATAAAATACGGTATAATACTTATTGGTGTATAGTAAATTCTGGATTAGTTAATAGTGAAAGGACTCCCAATACGGATGCCACAACAAACAATTAAAAAGGCAATTCAATACAAAGGGAATGGCCTTCATAGCGGCGAACCAGTAACAATGGTGTTCAAGCCGGCGCCTGAACATACAGGAATTGTATTTGTTCGGACAGATATAGAGGGTGCTCCTTCTGTAAAAGCGCATATAGATAATGTAACAAATACAATGCGTGCTACCACATTGGAACATGGTGAAGCAAAAGTATTTACTGTGGAACATGTGATGGCGGCATTTTCTGCGATGGCAATCGATAATTGCTTTATCGAGTTAGATTCTCCTGAACCACCTGTTGCTGATGGTAGCAGTGCTGTGTTTGTAGATTTGATTTTACAAGCCGGTATTGAAATTCAAGCAGCAGAACGTCAGGTATATAGTGTGCAAAAATCTCATGCTATTTATGATGGTGATCGTTTTATTGCTATCTTACCTTACGATGGATATCGCATGACTTTTACATCTATCAATACTCATCCTTTATTGGGCACACAACAATGTGATTGTGAAATTACGCCGGAAAATTTCCAAAAAGAAATTGCGGCAGCTAGAACCATTGGTTTTATGAAAGAATTAGAACAATTACAAGCTGTGGGCCTAGCTAAGGGTGGGACGTTAGAGAATGCATTAGTCTATGATGATAAAAAATGTTTATCTGTTCCTCGCTTTGATGATGAATTAGTAAGACATAAAGTATTAGATGTTATCGGTGATTTGTTCTTGCTTGGACCAATCAAAGGACATGTAATTGCGTTGAAATCAAGTCACGAGTTAAATTCACGTTTATCTCGTAGTATTATGGAAGAAATAAGGGAGACACAACAATGATTCTTAACCATGAAGATATTTTAGAGATTTTACCACATCGCTATCCTATGCTTTTAGTGGATCGTATTATTGAGTTAGAACCTATGAAAAGAGCTGTAGGTATCAAGAATGCTACATTTAATGAATTATTCTTCCAAGGTCATTTCCCTGGTAATCCTGTAATGCCTGGCGTATTGCTTACAGAAGCGATTGCACAAGTAGGCGGTATTGCATTACTCTATCCTAAAGAAAACAGAGGTTTAACACCGATGTTTACGGGTATTGATAAAGTGCGTTTCCGTCATCCTGTAAAACCTGGTGATACAGTTCGTTTGGAAGCGGACATTGTAAAAATCAAAGGCCGTATGGGCAAAGTGGAAGGCCGTGCATTTGTAGGCGATAAACTTTGTGCTAGTGGCGAATACATGTTTGCCCTTGTGTAATAAAGGAGTGATTAGTAATGATCGTAGTTGGCATGGAGAATGCTGAGGTTAATATTCACAGCACTGCCATAGTTCATCCTAATGCTAAGCTGGGCAAAAATGTTATCGTTGGTCCTGGCGCGGTTGTTGGTGAAAATGTGGTCATCGGAGATGGCACGAAAGTTGGTGCAAACAGTATTGTCGGTGGGTGGACAACTATCGGTAAAAATTGTGAAATTTTCCCTAATGCATCCATTGGATTAGAACCACAAGATTTGAAATTTAAAGGCGAAAAAAGCTTTTGTAATATTGGCGATGAAACAGTAATCCGCGAATTCGTAACTATTAGCCGTGCAACTGGTGAAGGTGAAGAAACTCGTATTGGTAATAACTGTTTGTTCCAAGCATGTACTCATGTAGCGCATAATTGTATCGTTGGTAATAATGTTATCATGAGCAACTGTGCAGGTCTTGCTGGGCATGCTATCGTAGAAGATCGTGTTGTTATCGGTGGCTTAGCTGGTATTCACCAATTCGTTAAAATTGGTCGCAATGCAATGGTAGGTGGTATGGCTAAGGTTGTACAAGATATTCCTCCATATGTGATTGCAGATGGTCAGCCTGCTCGTGTTATTGGCCTAAATTCTGTTGGCCTATCTCGTGCCGGTATTTCAGAAGAAGTCCGTCGTGATTTGAAGCAAGCGTTTCGTATTATTTATCGTTCTGGATTCAGTTTGTCTCGTGCCATTGAAGAAATGGAAATGCAATTGAACTCCTCTGTAGAAATGGAAAACTTGTTGCGTTTCTTGCGTAATGCTGATCGTGGTATTATGCGTACACGAAGAGACTAATACAATTGTATATGAATATGCCCATAATACGGCATATATATGTGTAGTAGGCACATATTGCACCCCATTTTATCTGATGATAGAGTGGGGTGATTTGTTTTATAAAATTAAATTCAAAATATAGTGTTATTGTCCTTAAAATATGGTGTGAAAGCACTATAAAATGTAGTAAAATATTGAGATTTATAGTAAAATATACTGTATGTAAGTATGTCTAATCGTCATGGTAACAACATTGGAGGTGTACACGTGGCAAGAGTTGGATTAATCGCTGGTATCGGCATATTGCCAGTGGAGTTTATGCGTGCAGCCCATTTGTTGGGACATGAAGTCGTGGTGATTGCTGTTGTATCCGATTACGATACAACATTAGAACAAGAAGCAGATGTTTTTTATCACATTAGTGTGGCAAAGGTTGGTAAAATCTTTAAAACACTACAGAAGGAACAGGTTAAAGATATCACCATGTTGGGAAAGGTAACGAAGGAATTATTATTTAAAGGTCTTACATTCCCTGATATGAAAACATTGTCTATTTTAAATAAATTAAAGAACCGTAAAGATGACACCATTATGCTTGCCTTGGTGGACGAGCTAGAAAAAGAAGGTTTTACCATAGTCGATCAAACAACCTATTTAAAACCATTTATGCCAGCTGTAGGGGTGCTTTCAAAAAAACAACCTACTCAGGAACAATGGGAAGATATTAAGTTTGGTTTCGAATTAGCTAAACATATGGGGGGCCTAGATATTGGTCAAACCGTGGTGGTTAAGCATAAGGCTGCTATGGCTATTGAGGCTATTGAAGGAACTGATGCATGTATCAAACGGGGCGGTGAGCTTGGTCGTGGTGAATCGGTAGTTGTTAAAACGGCAAAACCAGATCAAGATGTGCGCTTTGATGTGCCTGCAGTGGGACGTAAAACATTGCAGTCCATGATTGATAGTGGCTGTACAGTGCTCGCTGTAGAGGCGGAGCGAACCATTTTTGTAGAACAAGAGGCTGTTCTAGATATGGCTAATAAAAAAGGTATTGTCATTTGTGCCGTTGATGAGGCATTTGTTGGGAAGTAATACATTTAGAAAGGGCTAGTTATGAAGATTATGTTTTCTGCCGGAGAGGCCTCTGGTGATACACATGCAGCTAGCGTTGCGAAAGCATTGCGAGAACTATATCCCAATGTGGATATGCTTGGTATGGGCGGTACGCTCATGGAACGGGCGGGCGTTCGAATTGTGTATGACATTAAAAACTTAGGCATTATCGGTATTGTAGAAATCATAAAATCTCTACCTAAATTTTTTGAACTGAGAACTTTTTTAAAGAGAACGATGATTAAAGAAAAACCAGATGTTCTCGTTTGTGTAGATTATCCTGGTTTTAATATGAAACTTGCCAAAGTCGCTAAGGAACTCAATATTCCTGTGGTGTACTATATTGCTCCTACTATTTGGGCGTGGCATAAAAGCCGTGGCAAAGATATTAAAAAATATGTTACAAAGGTAGCTTCTATTTTTCCTTTTGAAGCTGACGCATATCGTGAATTTAATTGCGATGTAGAATTTGTAGGCCATCCATTGGTGGATATTGTGAAGCCAACTATGACAAAAGAGACATCTCTAGAATTCTTTGGGGCTCGTCCTGAGGCAAAGAAGATTCTACTCATGCCAGGCAGTCGGAAACAAGAGGTATTATCTTTATTGGATACAATGCTCCAAGCCGGTGAACAGTTAATGGAAGCACATGAGGATATTCAATTTTTCCTTCCTCGTGCTCATACAATTGATCGTGAGGAATTAGAAGCCTTTATTGATGCTCATCATGTGCCAGTGACTATTACAGAGGAGCATACTTATGATTTGATGCAAATCTGTGATGTATGCCTAGCGGCATCTGGCACGGCAACATTAGAAACGGCGATGATGGAATTACCAACAGTTCTTTTGTATCAAGTGTCTCCAGTGACTTATGGTTTAGGGAAAATGCTGGTGAATCTTAATTTTGTAGGTCTACCAAATATTATTGCTGGTAAACAAGTGATTCCTGAAATTCTACAAGGGGATGTGAATATTACAAAAATTTTGGCTTATGTAGAGCCTTTATTAACAGATGCAGCAGCTAATGAGGCTATGCGTAGTGATTTACGAGCTGTCCGCGATGCACTTGGTGCACCAGGGGCAGTGAAACGCGTAGCACAAGTGATTGGCTCATTAGCTGAGGAGAAAATTCATGAATAATAGTTATGGTCGTTTATTATATTTTGTAAAGCCTTACATGAAGCGCATGATTTTTGCAATATTTTGCATGATTGTAGCTACAGCGGCTTACCTCGTGGTGCCGTGGCTCATTAAAAATGTAGTAGACCAAGTACTAACTGATAAAAATTTATATATGCTGAACCTCGTGGTTATCGCTATCGTGTTGATATTCCTTATTCGTGGCTTTGCTACTTATGGACAGACTTATAATATGTCTTATATTGGCGAACGAGTTATCATTGATGTGAGAGAGGCCATTTTTACACATTTACAGCGTTTGTCATTATCTTACTTTGACCGTCATAAAACGGGTGTTATCATGAGTAAATTGACAAATGACGTATCTGCATTGCAAACAGCAGTGGTAAGTAATTTAGTATCCCTTATTACGGAATCTGTTACGCTTATTGGGTCCTTGGTATCCATGCTCCTCATCGACTGGAAATTGACCATTGTAACTTTCGTCGTAGTGCCAGTTGTGTTACTAATTATCAATGTATTTGGTAAAAAATTACGTTATGCAGGTCATGATGTGCAAGGGCGTATTGCAGATATTACGGCATTGCTACAAGAAACAATTTCCGCGATTCGCGTGGTAAAATCCTTTGCTCGAGAAGGTTTTGAAATGGACCGCTTCCAGGTTGAAAACGAACGCAATTTTCGAGCTGTTATGAAAGCTACGAAGTTGACGAGCTTATTAAGCCCTATGGTTGAGTTCTCTGCATCAATTGCGATTGCTATCATCCTTTGGTATGGTGGGTATTCTGTTGTGACTGGCACTATTACTGCTGGTTCTTTGATTGCCTTCTTGATTTATGCCATTAACTTATCTAACCCTGTAAAACGCTTGAGCCAAGTATATGGTGCAATTCAAAAGGCTTTGGCCGCAGCAGATCGGGTATTCGAAGTATTAGATACAAAATCTGAAGTGGTAGAAAAAAGTAAGGCGAAAGAATTACCAACTGTACGAGGTGATGTTGATTTTTCCCATGTAGATTTTGAATATTCTCCGGATAAAAAGGCATTAAAAGATTTTACCTTATCAGTACATGCGGGTGAAGTTGTTGCCATAGTTGGTCCATCTGGGGCTGGCAAAACAACATTAGCTAATTTGTTGCCTCGATTCTATGATGTATCAGCAGGTGCTATCAAAATTGATGGACATGATGTGCGTGATGTTACTTTCAAATCATTGCGTGAACAAATTGGTCTAGTACCACAAGAAACAGTGTTGTTTAATGCGACGATTAAGGAAAATATTTTATATGGTCGTCTAGATGCTACTGATGCAGAAGTATACGAAGCTGCTAAAGCGGCGAATGTATTAGAATTTGTAGAGAAGTTGCCAAATGGATTAGATACAGTAGTAGGGGAACGAGGTAGTTCCTTATCTGGCGGTCAACGTCAACGGGTGGCTATTGCTAGGGCTATTTTGAAGGACCCCAAAATATTGATTTTAGATGAAGCTACATCTGCTCTAGATACAGAGAGTGAAAAGCTTGTACAAGAAGCGCTTGATCGTTTAATGCATGGCCGTACGGCTTTTGTTATTGCGCATCGTTTAAGTACAGTTAAAAATGCACATCAAATTATTGTGTTAAAACAAGGGGAACTAGTTGAACGTGGTACCCATCAAGAATTATTAGCTATGGAAGATGGCCTATATAATCATTTGTATTCCGTTCAATTTTCAAGTAAAGGATAAGTATGTATTGGATCTATAATGTACTGCTCATTATCTATTGGATAGGGCTTATACCGGTAATTTTATACCGTTTAGCCTTTGAAGAAGGTTTTTATGAGCGTATTAAACAAAGTGCAGGCTATATGCCAGTGTCACTATTAAAGAAAATTGAAGAGCGTCGTGCTATATGGATTCATGCAGCGTCCGTTGGTGAAATTGTAGCCACTAGTCCTTTGGTAAAAGATATTAAGCGGGAGTTTCCAGAGGCGGTAGTAGTTGTATCTGTGGTTACTGCTACAGGCCATGCTATGGCTCATCGTATTATTCCAGAAGCGGAAGGGATTATCTTCTTTCCCCTAGATTTGCCATATTTAACGCGTAAAATTTTGCATATTATAAAACCTATTACTATTTTGCTAGTAGAAACAGAAATATGGCCAAACTTCTTGCGTATTGCACAAGATGAAAAAATACCTGTTATGATGGTCAATGGTCGTATCAGTGACCGCAGTATGCGTCGATACAAGTTTATTCGTTCTTTCACTCGTGAAATGTTGCGTTCTATCAGTCGATTCTGCATGCAATCTAAATTTGATGCGGACTATATCAATCAATTAGGCGCACCTATCGTGAATATTACGGTGACAGGCAATATGAAATATGATCAAACCTATGCGACTGTTACGGCTGAGGAAAAAGCAGAGCTATTAGATGAATTTGGTTTTGGTAATAACCATCCCATTCTCATTGCTGGTAGTACTCATAAAGGGGAAGAAGAAGCCTTACTGGATACATTCAAACTAGTTTTACAACAATACCCACAAGCACGCCTACTCATTGCGCCACGTGAAATCTATCGCGGTCATGATGTACAAAACTTAGCCAAGCAATATGGTTTAAAAGCTATTTGTCGTAGTGACATGACCGAACCTGTTCATGAAGAAATTCCTGTGGTGGTATTAGATACGATTGGTGAATTAGGTCGTCTCTATAGTTTAGGTGATATTATTTTTGTAGGTGGATCTCTTGTTAAAACGGGTGGTCATAATATTCTTGAACCAGCAGCACACGGTAAGCCTATTGTAGTAGGTCCGCATATGTTTAACTTCAAGGAAATCTTTAGTTTGCTAAGTTCTCGTGATGCTTGTGTGCAAGTACAAAATGCTACGGAGTTAACAGCTATGGTTTTGAAACTATGCAGTGATAAGGAACTATCAGAGAAAATGAGTGCTAACTGCCTTCAAGTAGTTCATGAAAACCGTGGTGCTACACAACGTAATACGCAAGAACTGCGAAAATTATTTGAAGTATTCCATATTATTCCTTAATATCTTTGTTACCATGAAAGGGGAAACCTCATGAACGGTGAAGAAATTTTCAAAGATATCGTCAGTGGAAATAATGATACCATTCTTGGCGATGTAGCTCGTAAAGGGCTTGGATGGCTCAGCAAGGCTTATGAAAAAGGCGTGACGCTTCGAAATGATAAATTCGATGCAGGAAAAGGCGTAACACGTGTAAATGTACCTGTTATTAGTGTTGGTAATATTACAGCGGGTGGTACGGGCAAAACACCTATGGTTCGATTTATCTGTGATGCACTCATTAAACAAGGTAAGCATCCAGCTGTATTGAGTCGTGGTTATCGTGCTGAGGATAATAAGAAGAATATTGTCATTTCTAATAATGGAGAAATGCTAGTAGAACCAAGTATTAGTGGTGATGAAGCATGGCTACTGGGGAAAGTGCTACCTCATACTGGTGTAGTCATCGGACGTGAGCGCGTAGCGTTGGCTCATATTGCTATTAATGAATTAGGCGCAGATATTCTTGTGATGGATGATGGTTTCCAACACAGAGCGCTTGGTCGAGATAAAGACATTGTTCTTCTTGATGCATCGAATCCATTTGGTTATGACTATGTATTGCCTCGTGGTCTGTTACGTGAGCCATTGGAGGGATTAAAACGAGCTTCTATCATTGTGCTTACTAAGGTAGATCAAGTAACATCAGGTGTGATTGCATCTATCAAAAAAAGATTACAACAACTTGTGCCTGGAGTTCCTGTATTTGAGACAACTCATATGCCACAACGTGTCTGTACCTTAGAGGAATGGACAAATGGTGAAGAGGGAAGACCCGTTGATGCCTATATCAACCAACCTATTATGGCGTGTAGTGGAATCGGTAATCCAAAATCCTTTGAACTCACATTAAAAGGTATTGGTTACGATGTGGTACACATGTTGTCCTTTGGAGATCATCATGAATTTTCTAATGATGATGTAGTTGATATGTGGAAAATGGCCTTTGCTAAACAGGCGCAAGCTGTGATTATTACGGAAAAAGATGCCGTAAAGCTTAGCCAATTACGGGCGATTGATGATTTTAATTTGCCCATTTATGTATTGTGTATCGGCATTGAATTTATCAGTAATGAGCGAGATTTCATAGAACTTTTACATAATTAGTGTATAATAAAAAAATGTATATAAGGGAAGGAGCGAATATCATGAAATTTGCATGTGTTATACCAGCTCGATATGCTTCTACGCGTTTACCTGGTAAACCATTGGCAGATATCGCTGGTAAACCTATGATTGAACGTGTGTTTGATCAGGTAAAACTTGCTATAAAACCAGAAATGGTGATTATAGCCACCGATGATCAACGCGTATATACTACAGCAGAACAGTTTGGTGGTACTGTAGTGATGACCAATCCGAATCACCCCACAGGCACAGATCGACTAGCTGAAGTAGCTGAACAATATACTGATATTGATGTTATCATCAATGTGCAAGGTGATGAACCATTAATTGATGCGGCCATCATTGATCAACTAGCATCTCTCTTTGATGAAGATCCTACATTGCAAATGGCTACGGTGGCAACACCGTTATTGGAGGAGGAATATGATGAACCTTCTGCAGTAAAGGTTATTTGTAACAATCGTGGTGATGCTATGTATTTCTCTCGCTCCTTGATTCCATTTCCACGCCACGATTTTGTGAAAGCCCCATTAAAACATATTGGGATTTACGCATATAAACGTGATTTTTTATTAGACTATGCAAAAATGGCACCAACAGCGGCAGAACAAACGGAGTCTCTTGAACAATTGAGAGCTCTAGAAAACGGCCATACTATTCGTGTCATTATTACAGATAAACGTTTTGTTGGTGTGGATACACCAGAAGATCTAGTACGTGTCAATAAAATATTTGCACAAAAGGAGAATAAATGAAAACAGTTCAAATAGGTGATATTACAGTTGGTGGTGGCAAAGGCTTGTTCCTATTGGCTGGCCCATGTGTTATCGAAGATTATGATCGCACATTAGCTATTGGTAAACGTGCGAAGGCTATTTGTGATAAATTAGGGGTTCCGTATATATTCAAGGCATCCTTTGACAAGGCGAATCGCTCTAGTTTTAATTCCTTCCGTGGCCCTGGTATTGAAGAAGGGCTAAAAATTTTAAAGAGTATTAAAGAAGAATTACAAGTACCTGTAGTGAGTGATATTCATTCTATTGAACAAATCGAACCTGCTGCAGAAGTTCTTGATATCCTTCAAATTCCTGCATTCTTATGTCGCCAAACTGATCTCGTATACGGAGCTGCTAAAACAGGCAAATGCGTAAACGTGAAAAAAGGCCAATTTATGGCCCCAAAAGACATGGAAAATGTATTAAATAAAATGAAAGAATCCGGTAATGAAAATTTGATGCTCACAGAACGTGGGTTCAGCTTTGGTTACAATAATTTGGTAGTGGATATGCGTTCATTCCCAATTATGAGATCCTTTGATTATCCTGTTATCTTTGATGCTACTCATAGCGTTCAATTACCTGGTGGGGCCGGTACATCTTCTAGTGGTAATCGTGAATTTGTACCAAACCTTGCACGCGCAGCGGTAGCAAGTGGTGTAGATGGTTTATTCTTTGAAGTTCATGACAATCCAGCAGAAGCATTATCTGATGGTCCTAATATGTTGTATTTAGACCAATTAGAAGAAGTGTTAAGTGACTTAATTGCCATCGATAAAATTGTGAAGAAATAAGGGGTTTCTGTCATGAACATATTAGATCAAGCGGCATCTGTGCTTCGTCAAGAGGCACAAGCCATTGAGCAGTTAATAGAAACATTAGACTCTAGTTTTGTGAATGCTGTTAATATGATTCTTGAGTCAAAGGGTCGCGTGATTTGTACTGGTATGGGTAAATCTGGCCATATAGCTACAAAAATTGCGGCTACATTGGCTAGCACTGGCACACCAGCATTCTTCTTGCATCCCGCAGAAGGCGTACATGGTGACTTGGGTATGGTAACAGACAATGATGTGGTCCTAGCATTCTCCAACAGTGGAGAAACGGGTGAAATCATTTCTATTTTACCTTCCTTACGACGTATTGGAGCAAAACTAATTTGTGTTGTAGGTAATGCAGATTCTACATTGGCTAAAAATGCAGATATTGTATTATTGGCTAAAGTAGAACGTGAAGCGTGTCCATTAAATTTGGCGCCTACGACAAGCACTACGGTGGCATTGGCATTAGGAGATGCCTTGGCGATTTGCTTGTTGGAACAACAGCATTTTACACCAGAAAACTTTGCTATTTTCCATCCAGGCGGTTCTTTAGGACGGAAATTATTGCTCACTGTTAAAAATATCATGCATGGTGGCGCAGATAATCCAGTCGTTCATAAAGGGTCTACAGTGCGCGATGCATTGTTTGTGATGACTGATAAAGGCTTGGGTGCTACCAATGTGGTGAATGAATCCGGTAAATTAATTGGCTTAGTAACGGATGGCGATGTGCGTCGTGGCCTAGATTCAGGCAGTAATTTTTTAGAATGGCCTGTTGAGGACATGATGACAAAAATGCCACGTACTATTACACAAGAAAAACTAGCTGCAGAAGCTATGCATATGATGGAAAAGAATCAACCTCGTCCTATTACGGTGTTGCCTGTGGTAGACCAAGAGGGGCAATGTCTCGGTATCGTGCATATCACTGATTTACTTCGTCGAGGCATTGTATAATGGATATTAAATGGCTTGTACTAGATGTAGATGGCGTATTAACAAATGGTCATTTAATCTATACCTCTCATGGAGAGGAAATTAAAGAATTCCATGTGAAAGATGGGCTAGGTCTTACGGCAGCTCGTAGCTGTGGTATTAAATTAGCCATCATTACAGCTCGTGTGTCACCTATGGTAGAGCGACGTGCTACGGAACTACATTTTGATGCGCTCCAAATGGGAGAGGGCAATAAAACGAATGCTCTTCGCACTTTATGTGAACAGGAACAGATTGACTTATCCCAAGTAGCTTATATGGGCGACGATTTAAATGATTTAGGCTCATTGCAATTAGCGGGACTTGCTATTGCACCAGCGAATGCAGCTGCTGAAGTAAAATCTGTAGCAGATTATGTAACGACTGCTGAAGGTGGAGCCGGTGCGGTTCGCGAAGCTGTAGAATATATTTTAAAAGAACAAAACATGTGGTCTCAGGTTGTGGAAACATATAAACAAGAGGCGCATATGCAAGGTCAATAGATTGGAGGTGAGCAGAATGGGAAATCATTGGCAATATAATGTGTTAAAGGGTTTGAGTTGGTTAGTGTGTCAACTCCCATATAAAGTCATTTTGCTCATAGGTGCCTTTTTAGGTCCTGTATATGGACTGATTGCGAAAAAACAAAAACTAAGAGGCATTGAAAATGTTAAAATTGGCATGAATATGAATACTGAAGAATCCAGTCAATTATTGGATGAATTATTCAAAAATTTAGGACGTTCCGCTATGGAAATACTTTACATGCCCAATTTGACAAAGGACTTTATAGGTAAACACATTGAACTCCGTGGTGCTGAGTATTTAGATGCAGCATTACAAGAAGATAAAGGTGTCATCATACTAACAGCCCATGTGGGTAACTGGGAATGGATGGGGGCCGCTTTAGCAGCAAATGGATATCCAGCTACAACAATTGTTAAGAAACAACCAAATGCACAATTTACTCGGTTGATGAATGAATTTCGGGAAATGGTTGGCTTAGAGGTGTTTGCTCGTGGTGGTTCAGAAATGATTAAAGCTGCCAAAGCCTTGAAGAAAAAGAAATTGCTTGGCTTCTTAGCAGACCAAGATGGATACATTCATGGATTGCCAGTACCATTCTTGGGGCAAGAATCATCTGCTGTAGTAGGTCCTGCCACATTTGCTCAAAAATTTGGTTCCCCTGTAGTACCTGTATTTGCATCTCGTAAACCAGAAGGGGGCCATATTGTTCATATTTTGCCACCGCTTTATTATGTAGATTCAGGTAATCAAGATGTGGATATGTATCGTTTAACAGAGCAATGCTGTCAGGTTACAGAGAACTTTATTAAAGAACATCCTACTGAATGGTTATGGTTCCAACATCGTTGGAATACAAAATCTGATGAAATTATTGATTACGATAAAAAAATGGCAATTCGGGAGTTGGCGCATGAAAAACAATAAAAAATTAATAGCAATCGTAGCAGCCCTCGTGATTGCTATTGGAGGTTTTATTGCCTATCTAATGAGTAATAGCGGTGAGGCCGAGCAGCAGACTAAGGTTCCAACGGGACAATTAGTCAATTTCTCTGGTGCAGATCTGCGTGAAGAGAAGGACGGTAAATTGATTTGGGCTTTGTCAGCTGAAAAAATTGAATACGATCCAAAAACAAAAGCTGTAGTATTAACTAATATGAAGGGTACTTTCAATCAAAATGATGTAGTCACACAAGTTACGGCGCCACATGGTAAAATGACTGGCGATCGTAAGTCCATTGATATTGATGGTGGCATTCAAGCTACAAATTCTGAAGGAGCTACATTTACGACAGAGGCATTGCATTTAGATAATGTAAAAAAAATCTGGACATCTCAAGGTGCTTTTATTTATAAAGGCAAAGATGTAACCATTACTGGTGATAAAGTATCGGCAAATATGGCATTACAACAATTAAAAGTTGAGGGTAATGCAAAATTAACTAAAGGCGAATAGTGAGGATGAGTATGAATATGAGAAAAAAAGCAGGTCTATTAGCAGTAGTGGCGATGTTGACGCTCTCCATTTCTGCGGGTGCTGCTGATAATCCAAATAATTTAATGATTACTGCAGATAGTTTGTCCTATGATGGTACCAGTGGTAAAGCTGATGCAGTAGGTAATGTTGTTATTACGCAAGCTGACAAAACAATGACCGGTGCTTCTGGTTGGTATAATGTAAAAACTAGAGAGGCCGATTTAAATGGTGGCGTTAGTATGATTGGTACAGATATGGCTATGGCCGCTAGCTCTGTGCATAGTTTTAATGACAACCAATTCCAAGCTAAAGGGAATGTTCATTTGCAACGCCAAAACCGTCAAATTTATGGTGATACAGTGGACTACAATACGGCTACTGAATATGGTTTAGTGACGGGGAATGCTCGTCTCATAGCGGATGGAACTACACTTACTGGTAATACTGTAGAGGGGTGGATGAAGGAAATCCGCGCCGTAGCTAATGGCAATGTGACCTTTGATAGTCCAGCTCGTAATGCGTCGGGTTCCGCAGATCATGCAACATATACACAAACACCTAATCAGGATGATGGGGTTGTATTGCTCACAGGCAATGCAAAGGCTGTACAAAATGGTAATGTTATCAATGCACCAGAATTAAAGGTGACGCTGTCCGATAATTCTGCAGAAACAATGGGTGGACGCAGTACATTAATTATTGTTCCACGATAAGGAAGAATTATGTTTATAGAAACAAAAGACTTAGTAAAAACATTTAAAGGGCGTAATGTTGTAGATGGTGTCAGCATTCGCGTAGACAAAGGCGAGATTGTAGGCCTTTTGGGACCGAACGGTGCTGGTAAAACAACAACCTTTTATATGATTGTTGGTCTGGAAACACCTTCCGCTGGTTCTATAGCAATTGATGGGCACAATATTACCCATATTCCTATGCATAAACGTGTATTGGAAGGGATTGGTTATTTACCACAAGAAGCATCTATTTTTAGATCCTTATCTGTAGAAGACAACATCCGTGCTATGTTACAGACGACGGATAAGAAAAAAGATGAAATTGAGTCCATCGTAGAATCTCTTGTCAAAGAGTTTCATATTGAACATGTTCGCGATCGCTTAGGTATGCAGTTGTCTGGTGGTGAACGTCGTCGTGTAGAAATTGCTCGTTGTTTAGCACTAGAACCGAATTTTATTCTCTTAGATGAACCATTTGCTGGTGTTGACCCAATTGCGGTGGCGGATATTCAAGATATTATTCGTCAAGTAAAAGCACGGGGAATTGGTATTTTAATTACTGACCATAATGTGCGTGAAACATTAGGGATTGTAGATAAAGCCTATATTCTGAACAGTGGTAATATTATGTTAGAAGGATCTCCTGATGAAATTGCGAACAGTAAAATTGCTCGCCAATTCTATTTAGGTGAGAACTTTAGAATATAGGGGGTGGCACAATTACATGCGTATATTAGATTCATATATTTTGAAAGCTTTCGTTGGGCCATTCTTCTTTGGTGTATTCGCCTTTACGAGTATCTTCGTAGGTACAGGTACTCTATTCCGTATTGCACAATATATTACAGAGTATGGTGCTTCACTGTGGCTCGTGACAAAGGCTTTTGTACTAGCTTTACCTAGTATTGTTATTTTGACATTTCCAATGTCAGTATTGTTGGCGTCACTTATGACGTTTAGTCGTTTGAGTGGCACTAGCGAAATTGTAGTTATGCGGTCCGGTGGGCAGAGCTTTTTACGATTAGCTATGCCGGTGTACATTGTTGCTATGGTGATTTCCTTAGCAGCCGTAGCCTTTAATGAATACGTAGTGCCAAAGACAAATAACATGTACCAAACCATTGTACGTGAAGAAATTAAGAAAAATGCTACACCACAATCACAAGATCATATCGTATTAAAAACGATGGATGGTGATAATCTTGGTACATTAATGTATGCTCGTAGCTATGATAGTACGACAAAACAATTAAAACTAATCACGGTACAACAATTCACTAATGGTGAATTAACACAAGTAGAAAATGCGGATACTGCGGTATGGAATGGTCAAAATTGGATTATGCATTCTGGCATTATCTATGATTTGGCTGCTGATCAAGGTGTAGAACGAACTATGAAGTTTAAAGAACAGATTCTACCAATTACATCAGACCCTAAATCTATAGAGAAAGATCAACGTGAACCATCTGAGTTAACCATTAAGGAATTGCGACAACAAATCAAAGCCTACAAGGCGGGCTATACAAATACGAATAAATTAGAAATGGAAATGTACCAGCGTTTTACGATTCCATTGGCTAGCTTCGTATTTGCTTTGGTAGGGGCACCACTGGGTTTACAAAAAACAAGATCCAGTTCCTCTATTGGGTTTGGTATTAGTATTTTAATTATCTTTATCTACTATGGTGTAATGACCTTCACTGCTGCTCTTGGCAAAGGTGGCGCAATGCCAACATTATTAGCTGCTTTGAGTCCAGATTTGCTAGGAATTATAGCAGGTTTATATTTAAACTGGCGTGTTTCCAAATAATAATAAAGAAAGGAGCATATGATGTTAGTTGGTATACGAATTCTAATTATTATCGCCATTATGGGTGGCCTCATCGCATATATGGGCGATAAGTTAGGTACTAAAGTCGGCAAACGTCGTATGTCTCTATTTGGATTGCGGCCTAAGCATACATCTATCATCGTTACTATTGTTACTGGTCTACTCGTTGCAGCAGCCACTGTTGGGGTACTCACCATTACTTCTGATAGTGTTCGTACTGCATTGTTTGGCATGGATAAACTAAAGGCTGAAATGGCGGATCTTAGTTCTGCAGTAGAGGCTAAAAATAAGGAACTACAAGAACAGCAAGCAAAGCTCAATAAGAGTCGAGCAGAGTTAGCCAGTCGTACATCCGAGCTAGAAACGGTTAAATCCGAAGTGCAAGCTACACAAGCGGAAGTGGAGGAAGCACGTGCTGCTCGTGATTCTATGGGCGAAGAGCTCGTATCTATCCAACAAGCTTATTCTGAAGTGAATAACCAATTAGCTGACTTAGAGGTTACAAAAATGAATATGGAAAGTCATATTGCGTCTTTACAAGTGACCCAGAAGCAATTGGAGTCGGGCATTACCCAATTACGTGAAGGAACGATTCTTTTCCGTGTTAATGAACTATTGGCACAAGCTGTTGTCCGTCCAGGCCTAAGTGCTGCGGATAGTCAAGCAACGATTACCAATATTTTGAATGATACTAATGGCCTCATCCTTCGTCGTCTAGGCCTTGATGAATCTAAATCTGTTGTATTTGTGAGCAGAACAAATATTCAAGAGGCTACAGATGCATTAGCCAATGCACAAGTGCCAATGGTAGTACAAGTTATAGCAGCGGGTAATGTGATTGTGGGCGAGCCAGCGGTAGCTGAAATTCATGTATATCCACAAAATCTGATTTACAAACAAGGTGATATCATCGATAGTACTGTGATTGCAGCCGGTGGTAATGCACAATTTAGCCTAATTAATTTCCTTCGAGAGGTTAATTCTAAGGCTAAGTCTGAGGGTATTATACCTGACTCTCTCTCTGGGGATGTGGGGAATTTGCCAGCCGATGAATTATTTACGGCTATTAAACGGATTGACTCTATGTCAGGCAATGTGAAAGTAGATGCTGTTGTATCAGCTGATACATATTCATCAGGGCCAGTACCGATTCACTTGCGTATTACACAAGTCGATTAATCGTACATTAGCCATTGCTGTTTAAATTATATGATTCCAATAAAGTATATCTCATATAGTATGTATAGTTAGCACGCTTAAAAGGGTGAATTGAATTTTCAATTTGCTCTTTTTTTCGTTGTTGTGGTCCCGTTGATATCACTGGAAAGGGTTTAAACTATGATACAGAGTTTAAATATGATAAAATAAAGAGCACGACAAATAGAAAAAGGAGTTTGAAAATTCATGAGTAAAGCCTATGTATTGGCGGTGGATCCTGGTAATGATAAGACTGGATTAGCCAAACTTTCACGAGATGGTGAGTTAGTAGAACGAGCTATTGTTTCTACAGATAATTTACCAGAAGAAATCGATAATCGATTAAAGAAGCCAAGCACTATTGAACATGTTGTATGTGGCAATGGTACAAATCATAAGCACATTTATCCTCTTATACAAGAGGCAGCACGTCAACATAAGGTGACAACGAGTCTTATTGATGAATCCTATAGTACAGAAGAGGCAAAAAAGTTATACTGGGAATTTAATCCTCCTAGAGGATTAAAAAAAATGGTGCCTCAAGGTATGCGTACTATTCCTGAACCAGTAGATGACTTAACGGCCTTTGTCATTGGTACTCGATATATTAATAAGGAAATTAAAATAGCGGAACGAAAAGCCGCAGAAGAAGCTTTGGCAGCACAGCGCCAAGCAGAAAAACGCAAGGCTCAAGAAGCCGAGGCGGAAGAAATAGAATTTGAACAAGATGTGTTAGAGCACTATACAGATCAAGAGGAAAATAAATAAGTATATAGTAAATATATGTAATGAATCCTACTGACTAGCGGATTCTGAACTGCATATTGGATGGAGGTTACATGAGTAATGAAAAATCCCGCCGTAATTGGCGGAGTATCATCATGCGATGTGTGATGATGATTATTGGTGCATTAATTTATACGATTGGTCTAGATTTATTCTTAGTACCAAATAATATTATTGACGGTGGTGTGGTGGGTATTTCCTTGATGGCAGCCACACTATCTGGATATTCTTTCAGTATTTTCGTTGTATTAATCAATTTACCGTTTCTGTATTTAGGATATCGAGTGATTGGCAAGAGTTTTACACTATCTACTTTGTTTGCTATCGTGTGGATGGCTATATTCTCGCTATTTGCCCATGATGTTGCGCCAGTAACGACAGATCCATTTCTGGGGGCCATCTTTGGGGGCATTATCCTCGGTATAGGGGTAGGTTTGATTATTCGCAATGGTGGTTCCTTAGATGGTTCCGAGGTTGTAGCCATAATTTTTGATAACCGGAGTAGTTTCTCTGTTGGTGAACTCGTAATGGGCATGAACCTTGTTATATTAGGGGCCGCTGGTTTTGTGTACAGCTGGAATAGTGCTATGTATTCTTTGATTGCCTACTTCATTGCGTATAAAATGATTGATGTAACAATCACTGGCCTTGAGGAATCCAAAGGTGTTATGATTATTACGGATGAAAGCAACTCCCAAGCAATTGCAGATGCATTAAATGCACGTCTCGGTCGTGGGGTTACCGTATTATATGGTGAAGGTGGTTATTTAAAACAACCAAAACATGCATTGTATTCCGTAGTAACGCGTTTGGAAATTACTAAATTAAAAGATATCGTATATGAGACGGATTCAAGTGCTTTCATTACCATAAGTGATGTGCATGATGTATTTGGTGGTCAATTCAGCAAGAAAAATATTCATTAAATAAAGGAGCTAATATGTCTGATAAACATAGTAATATAGGCAATACCGTAGTCAAAGAAATTCTAGATTGGATATATGCCATCGTATTGGCATTAGGTATTGCTATGATTATTCATATATTTATTATTCAACCCACACGCGTATCTGGGGAATCGATGGAAAATACATTGCAAAATGGTGAATACCTAATTGTAACAAAATGGACTCACGTAATGAGAGAAACACCTGAGTATGGTCAAATCGTTATTATTGATAGTCGTGTGAATCGTGAAAGAACATGGGCTGATGATATTGAAGAACCTTTGATGAACTACGTAGCTGTTTTTAATAAAGATGCACAAGGTAGTGATGTTTGGGTAAAACGCGTTATTGGTCGTCCTGGTGACACATTAGAATTTAAAGATGGTCACGTATGGCGTAACGGTGAGGAACTACAAGAGGATTACACAAAGGATGCTAAAATGAATTATGTTCGTTCTACTCCTGTGAAAGTCCCAGAAGGCTATGTATTCGTGATGGGAGATAACCGTAATCACTCTAGTGATAGCCGATTCATTGGACCTGTGCCTGTAGATCATGTGCTTGGTAAAGTGGCATATGCTTTTTAGTAACAATATATTTGTTAGTGTATTTGTAGATGAAATATTGTGAAAGCTTAGATTACAATCCTCAGGATAGAAATAGTAGTTTCTGTTCTGAGGATTTTTTACGATTTATAGTTAGAATTTTACTGTGGACAAAATGAGGATACATATATTGATACTAGAGCGGCATATCGAGAAAAATCGTTGGTATAATCTTCGAAACACTATACTATATATGGTGGCTTAAGTTTTTTTGTTGAGAATGAAATGAAAAACACATAGATTTATTTATTATGATTTTTGATTAAATATACTGGTTTATATAAGTGGTGTTAAATAATTAAGTAAGTTTTTTGTAAAAATGTTTGTAAAATCAAATTTATATTCTTATAAAATGATTTTTGTTACATCTCTATAAATAGGCATTAATAAGGGAAATAAAGTGATTATGAGTTTAACATGAACGTATAATTTATAATTTTATAGAAAAATAGACTTTACAGTTAAAATAAAGAATGCTAATATCATCTTGCAACGAAGCACAGATACTTATGTGACGAACATAGACTGAGAATACATGGCGAGGAAACGTGGAAACTCCCAAGGTGATTTTCAAATCTCTGAACGAAACATGATGTAAATGAGCGGGATTGCCAATTTATATTATATTTTTTCAGAAAGAAGGAATTCACAATGAAAAAACAATTCGCAGCAATCTTTGCAGCAACAGCAGTATTGGGTGTAACAACTGCATTCGCAGCTAACCCATTCTCCGATGTAACTCCAGATAGCTGGGCATACCAATCCGTATCCCAATTAGCTAGCACTGGTATCATTAATGGTTACCCAGATGGCACTTTCAAAGGCCAAAACAACATCACTCGTTATGAAATGGCTCAAATGGTAGCAAAAGCTATGGCTAACCAAGACCGTGCTAACGCAGAACAACAAGCTATGATCAACCGTTTGGCTGATGAATTCGCTTCCGAATTGAACAACTTGGGCGTTCGTGTAGCAGCTTTGGAAAATAAAGTGGGTAATGTAAAAGTAACTGGCGATATGCGTTTACGTTACCAAGGTAATGAAAATGAAGGCGTATTAAAAGAAAATAGTAAATCTAAATCTTTATTCGATATGCGTGGTCGTGTACAATTCAATGCAACAGTTAATGAAAATACAGACGCAGTTGTTCGTGTAACTTCTGGTGATATGGAATTTGGTGATTCTAAGTCTAATGATGTTGAAGTTGATCGCGTTTATGTAACACATCGTTTTGGCGATAATGTTAAAGTAACTGCAGGTCGTTACAACCAAGTTATTGGTGCTGGTTTAGCATATGATGACACATTTGATGGTATTAATGCAGTAATCGGTAACGAAAAACTAAGCTTAGAAGCTGCTCATGGTTATATGGTTGATGGCGTAATTAAAGACCATGAACTTGATACTGATGAGAATGCTTCCATGACTTATCTTGCATTAAAAGGTAAAGTTGGTGAAGCAACTACAGTTGGTGGTTTCTGGTTGAACGTCAACAAAAACTTCGATGATAAAGCATACTTAGGTGATGAAGCATATGGTTTCAATGTAGATGCTAACTTCGGCAAAGTTTGGGTTGGTGGCGAATGGATCGATGTTAAAGATGCTGACGATTCCTCCGCATGGGTAGCCGGTATCGGTTATGGTGCGTTTGACCAATCTAAACAAGGTACTTGGGATGTAAAAGCTCAATACTTCGACCAAGACAAAAAAGCTCCAATCGTATCCTCCACTTGGAACCAATTCTATGATGCAACTAACACATGGGGAGAAGGTTATAAAGGTTGGATGGCAACTGTAGACTATGCATTAGCTAAGAATGTTGGCTTGTCTGCATACTATGGTTTCTCTGGCGAAACTCAAGATGGTAATGATCTTGGTGATTACTACCGCGCTGAACTTAACTACCAATTCTAATTTAGTAGTTACAAACTATACACCAGAAAAAAGAACCTCTTCGGAGGTTCTTTTTTCTGGTTCTATAATTAATGTTGGGGTGACACAGACTACTGTGTTACCTCAGCATTATTTTTTTGCACAATTAAATAGGCATATGATACATCTTCGTTTACAATTAAAGTGACCAAACCCAATTGCAAAAGAGATATCAATATGCCTATCACTCATTTTACAGAAAAGTTCTTCAAACTCAAAGCAGAATTTATAAAAGATCATATAATCAATGAATCAAAGCAAGAATATATATTGGATGTTCAGATTCCTGTAAAAGCACATAAATGCCCTTGCTGTAATGAGAAAACGACACAGATCAAAAACTACCGGTTACGAAAGGTTGAACTAGGAATTCAATACAACTACACTATTATCGCTAGATACAACCATAGACGATACATATGCAAGAGTTGTGGTAAAAGCTTCTCTGAAAGCAATCCGTTTGTTAAGAGATACCAACAACTAAGAACATTGTTTAAGCATTATTTAATCGAGTCTTTAGGCGAAATACTGTCTTATACGGCTATTGCTAAACGTTTTAATGTTTCAATTACAACTGTAATTCGCTATTTAGAGAAAATGAAATTGGCGAAACCAAGTAAATTTCCCGTCGTATTAAGTATTGATAAAATTTAAAGGGAACGCTGCTGGGCAAAAGTACCAGGTTATTCTTACAGATCGACAATCGGGAACCATAATAGATATACTTCCTAAACGTGATACTAAAGCCATAGAAGAGTATTTAAGAAGCTTTAATCGTAAAAAGAGACGTGCTGTAAGATTTGTTGTAATCAAGCTAACTGAGATATTAAATGCATTTTATGATATATGGATGGCATATAATCTCAAATTGCGATTTGGCTGGCTTAAAAGGACCTACGGCAAAGATAAAATCGATAACTATATTAGCCATTGGCTAGAACGGGTAAGAGCATCCAAGCTAGATGAATTTAGCCATCTACTAAAAACATTTAATACATGGCGTATGCCTGTAGTTAACGCCTTTCTATTACCATTCTCTAATGGTTTTACAGAAGGTTGTAACAACAAAATTAAAGTACTAAAACGCATAAGTTATGGTCTACGGAACTTCGAACGATTCAGAGTACGTATCCTTATTTTAGGTGCAAAAAATGGCACCAGTTGCAAAAAAGCAACTGATGCCAAAAAGTGTGCATAGTTGAGGTCACCTCAACATTTGACAGAGAACCTTTTTTCTTCTCAATTAAAAATCTAATTGACAGCGCTTTATAAAAATAATGTACTTTGCTTACAAAAAAATGTATATAGGGAGAATGAGATGACTAGGGGGCGCTTACAAAATACTGTACATGAAGGCGTTTGGATTTTTTATGTATTGTTTTTGGAAAGAAGGTTATTTAGTATGAAAAACAATTTGCAACAATCTTTGTAGCAACAGCAGTATTAGGGGTAATAACTGCAATCGCGGCTAATCCATTCTCCGATGTGACTCGAGATAGCTGGGCATACCAATCCGTATCCCAATTAGCATCTGCTAGTATAGTTAATGGTTATCCAGATGGTACTTCATAAATTCGATGATAATGTAGCTGCTTATGGCTATATGATGACTGGTACACAAGGTAATTCTATTCACACTAAATCTCTTGGCAAAGAAGAAAATATCGGAGCTACAGTAATCAATGCTAATGCTAAAGTTGGCAACGCTTTTGGTTTAGGTGCTTTCTATGCTAAATTACAAGACGGTAATGCTTGGCTTAATGGTGTCAAAACACCTGTAGAAGAGCAAGATTTTTATGGTTTCAATACTTCTTATAATTCCAATAAAGTATTTGTAGCTGGTGAATGGTTGAAATCTGATGATTATTCTAATTCTACAGCTTGGGTAGCAGGTATTGGCTATGGTAGTTATAACATGAGCAAAGCTGGCACTTGGGATGTGAAAGCTCAATACTTTGATGCAGAGAAAAATGCAGCATTAGTTTACCCAGCTTGGGATGTAGCTTATGATTTGACTAATACTCATGATGGATTCACAGGGGGTTGGCAATTGCTCGTTATGCAATTCAAAATAATGTAGGCTTAGTTGCATACTATGGCTTTAGCAATAAAACTCAACATGATGTAAATCTTCCTGATTATTATCGTGCAGAACTTAACTACAAATTCTAATTTGTTAGTTGCAATGAAAGAAACCTCGAAAGGGGTCTCTTTTTTCTAGTATCCCAAAATACATATACAGTCAATATACATATTGTAAAAATAGAACTCTATAATTACAGTTGCTTAACTTAGTTTATATCTATATTTTTGAATATTCATGTATTATAAATATGACTCTACATATAGTAGTTGACGATTATACCTTACAAGATATAGATAGAATAAGGACTTATGGGAAAAAGTTATAGAAAAAGCCTTTACAAAAATATACAAATCTTATACAATGATGAAAACAGGGACGTTTTCTATGGAATATGTATTGAATAGTATGAGGAAACATGGACACTCTACAATGAGGATACAGTTCTATAGCAAATGACTTGTACAATTATGTTATTTGTTTTTGTAGAAAGAGGTAATTCTCATGAAAAAACAATTCGCAGCAATCTTTGCAGCAACAGCAGTATTGGGTGTAACAACTGCATTCGCAGCTAACCCATTCTCCGATGTAACTCCAGATAGCTGGGCATACCAATCCGTATCCCAGTTAGCTAGCACTGGTATCATTAATGGTTACCCAGATGGCACTTTCAAAGGCCAAAACAATATCACTCGTTATGAAATGGCTCAAATGGTAGCAAAAGCTATGGCTAACCAAGACCGTGCTAACGCAGAACAACAAGCTATGATTAACCGTTTGGCTGATGAATTCGCTTCCGAATTGAACAACTTGGGCGTTCGTGTAGCAGCTTTGGAAAACAAAGTTGGTAATGTAAAAGTTACTGGTGATATGCGTCTTCGTTACCGTGGTTCTGAAGAATCTGATAAGGTTCTAAACAATGATTCGGATGTAACAAAGCGTACAAAATATGCTTACAAAAAACATAGTAAATTTGACTATCGTGGACGTATCCAATTCAATGCAACTGTAAATGAAGATACTCAAGCAGTTGTTCGTTTAAGCTCTGACAACATTGAGTTTGGTGACTCCGATACTAATGGTGTTATGATTGATCGTGCTTATGTAACTCATAAATTTGGTGACAATGTAAAAGTAACTGCAGGTCGCTACCAACAATTAATTGGCGCCGGTTTATTATACGATGACACATTTGATGGTGCTAATGTAAAAGTTGGTAACGAAAAAGTTCAATTAGAAGCAGCTTATGGTTATCTTATTGAAGGTAACAGTGCAAAGTATAATTTTGATAAGAATACCGAAGATACAAATACTGGATTTACATATGTAGGATTAAAAGGGCAAGTAGCTAATAATACTACATTAGGTGGTTTCTGGGGTTCCTTCAAAGGTAAGATCGATGACGATGTTTACGGCTTCAATTTAAATGCTAACTTCGGTAAAGTTTGGGTTGGTGGCGAATGGACTGACATGGACAATACTAAAGATGCTCAAGCATGGGTAGCTGGCCTTGGTTATGGTAACTATAACATGGCTAAAGCTGGTACTTGGGCGGCTAAAGTTCAATACTTTGATCAAGAATCTGGTGCAATCATTCCTAGCTCCACTTGGAACCAAGCTTACTATGGTAGAGATGTAGATGCTAAAGGTTGGATGGCAACTGCTCAATATGCATTACAAAAAAATGTTGGCTTAGCAGCTTACTATGGCTTCAACTGGGAAACTCAAAAAGGTGCTGATCTTGGTGATTTCTACCGTGCAGAACTTAACTACAAATTCTAATTTGTTAGCAGTACACTTTAATCAGGTAGATCTAAGTTCATATGTAAAAGAACCTCTTCGGAGGTTCTTTTTTTATGCAATATACTGATAAAATGCTATAATAATAGAATACAATTATTTTCAGTCGATACGGGATATCGATACTTTTACAATGAGGAAAATAGGTATGACAATGAAATTTACAGATACTCGTTTGTTAGCAATTGATCTCGATGAGACTTTGCTGCGTTCAGATAATACGGTATCTAATTATACAAAAGAGATTATGAATGCTGTTCGTGGTCGTGGAATAGATATTGTACTTGCTACAGGTCGTATGTATCAGACGGCAGAGCCCGTAGGTAAGGCCCTGGGACTTGGTAATGTACCGATGATTTTGTTTTCCGGCGGTGTGATTCAGGAATTAGAGTCCAAACATATGATATTTGAACGGACGGTACCTCTAAAGGCAGTTCATGAGGCTTTCACCATTGCAAAGTATCATAATTGGCATATGCAGTCCTATGTGAACGATCGACTGTTATGTCATCATCAAAATGCACAATCTGACCTATATGAACGTCAAACGGGGGCAAGGGCAGAGTTTTTAGGTGATTCATTATATGATATTCAAGAGGAGCCAAATAAGCTCATTGTTATCGAAGAGCCTGAGCATATTGATACCATCATTTCCGAATTAGGACCTACCGTGTATGAGTATGTGGAACTCGTACGTAGTCAGGCCAATTTCTTAGAAATTTTACCTAAACATGTTTCAAAAGGGCTAGCATTAGAACATCTAGTGCAACATCGCGAGTATGATACTAGTCATGTTATTTCCTTTGGTAATGCTGACAATGATGTATCTATGTTGTCACGTACAGGCTATTCCGTGGTAGTACAGAATGCAACGGCCTATGTGAAATCTGTAGCGAAGGATCGATGTGGGCATCATGATGAAGATGGTGTGGCTCATTGGATTGAGGAACATATATTATAAGAATTTAGGGAGAAAGAAGTATGGATACATTTCGTTTGCTCATTGTGACAGGTATGTCCGGAGCAGGAAAAACTCAAGTATTACAAGCATTAGAAGATATGGGATACCTTTGTGTTGATAATATTCCTCCCGTATTAATTCCAAAATTGAGTGATATTTGTCGTCAAGGTGGAGACCGTACGAGTCGTGTGGCCCTTGTGGTGGACATTCGAGGCGGGGAATTTTTTAAGGCCTTGTCTGAATCATTAGATACGCTGAAAGAAATGAAAGTGCCTTATGAAATAGTCTTTATGGACGCAACGGACGAAACATTGATTCGTCGATATAAAGAAACACGCCGTAGTCATCCGTTGGCTCCAAGTGGTCGTATTACTACAGGTCTCAAAAAGGAACGAGAAATACTTGATTCCGTCCGCCATCGTGCCGACTACATTATCGATACGACGAACATGAAAACGTCCAAATTAAAGGACTATTTGAAAAAACGATTTACCCAAGTAGAATCTGGTAGGGGCATGTCCATAACGGTAGTTAGTTTTGGATTTAAATTCGGTATTCCTCTTGATAGCGATATGATGTGGGATGTTCGTTTCTTGCCAAACCCATTCTACATTCCAGAATTCCGAAATAAAACCGGTCGAGTGAAGGAAGTAAATGATTATATTCATTCCTTCGAGATTACGGACGAATTTAAGGAAAAATATTTTGATACCATTGATTTCCTCGTACCTAATTATGAAAAAGAAGGTAAAACACAATTTGTGGTGGCTGTAGGCTGTACTGGTGGCATGCACCGTTCTGTGGCTATGGCTGAGGCGTTATATGCACATTTGCTGGAAAAAGGATACCGTGTGTCCATTGAGCATCGTGATATGATGAAAAATAACGTAGAAGAAGACTATAATCCTCATGAAGTGGAAACGTCTCTTGCATAATAGACTGGAGTAATTATGACTCGAAAACGATGGTTCCGGTGGTTAATTCCGGGACTCAATATTAAGCGATGGCTCGCCCTCTTTTCCGTAGGGGTAGGGTTACTCATCATCGGTATTTCTTTGATGTTTAACTATCAATGGCTCGCTGTAGTGGAAGACTTTGTGCTTCAATATTCTTTTGAATTAACAGGTTTTTATAATTATAATATCCTCATTGGTACCGGCCTATTTTTGTTGGCCTTTGGTATTTTGCTGATGTTAATCGGCACTAGTAAGGTTATTAAAACGATTATTCGTGCTGTCTTACCTGTACAAAACAGTAAGGTGTCGGATATGATTTTCCAAAATATCCGTTTAGAAAAAGGACCTAAAATTGTCGTTATTGGTGGTGGAACAGGGCTCTCTAACTTATTGCGTGGGTTGAAGGTTCATACCAATAATTTGACGGCTATCGTAACAGTAGCTGATGATGGTGGATCTTCTGGACGTTTGCGGGAGGATTATCAAATGATTGCCCCTGGGGACTTGCGTAACTGTTTGGTGGCGCTAGCTGAACAAGAGGGCGTCATGGAGGATATTTTTAAATTCCGATTTGATGGTAATGGCGATTTAGCAGGTCATAGTTTTGGCAATTTGTTTATTACAGCCCTTACCCAAGTGCATGGTGGTGATGTGGAGGAGGCCCTCAAGGCCGCTAGTAATTTGCTCCGTGTACGTGGTCGTGTTATCCCATCCTCTACGGAATTAATTAAACTAGTAGCAGAATTGGCAGATGGCTCTATTATCGAGGGTGAAAGTAACATTCCTACCGCTAACAGCCCTATTAAACGCGTCTATAGTCAACCAGCTAATCCGAAACCGGAGGGCGCTGCATTACAAGCCATTGATGAGGCTGATGCTATCATTCTTGGCCCTGGTAGTTTGTATACTAGTATCATTCCAAACCTCTTAACCGATAAAATAGCGGAACATTTACGTGCCAGCAAGGCCAATAAAATTTACATTTGTAATGTCATGACGCAACCCGGTGAAACCGATGGATACAGCGTGGCGGATCACGTAGATGCGCTGCTTCGTCATGGCGGTGAGGGAATTGTGGATACTGTTCTTGTTAATGAAAGCGAACTCACACCAGCTATCATTGAAAATTACCGCAAGGTAGGATCCACACCAGTTGAAATTGACTCTGACCGATTGAAAGCTAAACATATCCGCACTGTGAAGGCGAATCTTGTAGATAACAAAGATACTGCTATTCACAATCATGATCGCCTTGGTAAAGTCATCATGGATATTGTATATGCTATGAAATCAGATATGGAACCAAAGGTACTAGAATATTATTTACAACGTGATGATCATTAACAGAAAGGAGTCCCTATGTCCTTTGCAGAAGATGTGAAAAATGAGTTGTGTTCCTATGAATTTGATACTATTCGTGAATCTAAAGAAGACATTGAATTAGCAATGAAAATCGAAGCCTCTTGCTTGTTGCGCATGGGTGGCTCCATTTTGTTGGGCATGCGGGGCTCTGTAGGGATTCGATTAGCCACAGCCAATAATGCAGTAGCGCGACGCTTGCTTGGTACTTTGCGTAATACCTATGAATTACAGACTAATGTATTAGTACGGCAAGGTTTAAATTTACGTAAGAAAAATATGTATACCCTTACGGTGGAACCCAGTGAAAGAGGGCGTGCAGCTTTAGAATCATTAGCCTTGTGGCCAGTAACGGAACAAATTCCACGGACTTGGTTAAAGGGCATGGAGGCTCGTCGTGCCTTTCTTCGTGGCGCCTTTCTTGGTGGCGGTTCTGTGAATAAACCACAAAGTGATTATCACCTAGAGTTTATGACGGGAAATGAAGCCTTTGCTAAGGAAATTATATATGTATTACGCCTTTTTCACATTGCGGCACGCATGACGGAGCGGAAGGATGAATATATTGTATATTTAAAGGATGGCGATTCCGTTACGAGTTGTCTTCAAATTATGGGTGCCCCATCGGCATTGATGGAATTTGAAAATGTGCGCATCGTAAAAACAGTACGAAACCAAATTAATCGGCAAGTGAATTGCGAAACTGCGAATTTACAAAAGGTTGTAGATGCAGCGGTGCGACAAATTAATGCTATTCGTATTATCGAAGAGCATCAAGAATTATCTGATTTACCAGTGAAGTTACGGCAAGTAGCGATATTACGCAAGAAAAATCCTGAGGCTAGTTTAAAAGAATTAGAAGAAATCATGGATGGAGCTCTGTCGAAATCTGGGATTGGTCATCGGTTAAAAAAAATTGAGGCTCTGGCATTAGAGTATGATTCCCATGGGTTAGATGAAATATAAGGATTAAGGAGTGGTCAGAGATCACTCCTAATTATATGAAATGAAAAGTTACGAAGTTATAGAGATTCGTACTTGAAGGATAGAAAGGGATAGAATGTTTTTTAAGAAATTAGGGAAATGGATTACTACAATTATTGCTATGACAGGGACTTTTATGGGTGGTGCTCATGCGAAGAATATTGACCTTGTTAATTCTGGTTATTTTGGGTTTACCCCATTGCCAGTGTCTGTTGTGAGTGATCGATATACCTTGTTACTGTCAGATAGTCCGGAGTACGTTGGTCCAGAAGGTGGCGTATTGAGTGCAGGAACGCTAAAAGGACTAGGCAGGATTTACTTTTACCATGTAAATGACATGGTGGAGGATCATAAAATTGCCATTGTACTAGAAAATAAATCGGGTAAACAGAATACGGTAACCATTCATCGGATGCTCAAGACAAAACCGACAGAGGATTATTTTGCAGTGGGGCGTGAGTTATCCAAGCTCGATTTAGAGCAACCACTCAGTTCTGTATTAGGCACAAATCCATATGTAACACCAAAGGAAAAGAAAAAATTCAAAAGGAAGCAAGAAACAATTACCTTACAACCGCATAGTCGCCAATTGATTTTCAAAGACCTTGAAAAGGTTCATGTAAAAAAAGATAATTTGTTCTCAGGCCTCGTTGATTTCACATCTACTGATGAAGTGTATGCGCGCGTTATGATGTTACCGATGAAGGTGAAATCTCTAGGGGCCGCCTACACGGCGAAGGAATTACCTATTGATGAAGTTCGTTTGCGCGGCACTTATACAGGCATGCTACGAACCTTGGCGGTTAATAGCGTGTATGATTCTAGTCTTGGTGGCGCCTATGTAGAGGTGGCTAATGACCGGGAGGATCCATTTATTCAAGGTGTGGATGAAATGAATCACAATGATGCAGTGACTGACCGTGGTAATTATGGCGTATCTTATGATATGACATTGTATACAAAGGGGAATGAACCATTCCGTTTGTACTTTAATCCATTAGGTGGCGCGTACTCTGGTTCCTTTACGATCAATACGACACATTCTAAAAATAAAAATGCTAAGGTGACAACAGAAACGTATCAAGTGGGTGGCGGTGATGTGCCATACCTAGGTCATCAAACGGTTCTGGATTCTATGCAAATGGGATCCTATCACGGTGGTGATACATTGCACATTCAATTTATGCCAGCTGGCGCATCCAATTTGCCAGTTCGTTTCTTGTTGATTCCAGAGGCTCTTGTAGTGGACAAGTTTGAAATTCCTGTAACCCACTATGTGCCGGAAACACCAACGGTCGATAATACGGATGTAGGTAATGTAAACTTAGCGGATTTACATTGACTTTCACCAGTAATTTCAGTACAATAGATACAGGATAAATGCATAACATGGTACGAGAGACCATGGCATTTCACAACACCTTTTAAATTGGTCCAGAGAGGCTAGTAAAGGAACATAGTTATAGTGCCCGTAATGGGTTTCTTTGTGTAAACTATCAGACCTTTTGCCTCGGCAAAAGGTCTTTTTTACTAGTCAGATGCGTTAGGAGGCAATAATGGGACAAGTTAGCTTGAAGGGCAAACACTTATTGGGTTTGCAAAATGCAACGCCAGAAGAAATCAAATTGATTTTGGATGTGGCGAAAAAAATGAAAAAGGTTGTTTTGTCTGATGATAAAAAAATCCCTTATTTAAAAGGTAAAGCCATTATTAACTTATTCATGGAACCAAGTACACGTACACGCAGTTCTTTTGAACTTGCTGGTAAATATCTTGGTGCCGACGTTATCAATATTACGCCCAGTGGTAGCTCTATGGGCAAAGGTGAAAGCTTCCGCGACACACTATTGACATTGTCCTATATGGGTACAGATGCCATCGTAATGCGTCATAAAGCAGAAGGTGCACCTCTCTATGCTACGAAGGCAGTAGATCCAATCATCATCAACGCTGGCGATGGTGCTCATGAACATCCAACACAAGCCTTGTTAGATATGTTTTCTATTATGGAAAAGAAAGAAACATTAGAAGGTAAAAAAATTGTTATTGTTGGTGATATTTCCCATAGCCGTGTAGCGCGCTCTGACATTTACGGTATGACCAAAATGGGGGCGGACGTGCATTTGGCTGGTCCACGCACAATGGTATATCCAGAACTTGAAAAATTAGGCGTTACCGTTCATCATGACGTGCGTGAAGCTGTTGAAGGCGCTGACGTTGTGAACGTCCTACGCATTCAATTAGAACGTATCAATGCGGCTCTATATCCAACAAACCGCGAATATGCACGAATTTTTGGTATCAATCAAGACGTATTGAAATTGGCAAAAGACGATGTAATGGTATTGCATCCAGGCCCAATGAACCGCGGTCTCGAAATTTCTCCTGATGTAGCATATTGGGATCAATCAATGATTCAAGAACAAGTACGTAACGGTGTGTCCGTTCGTATGGCAGTATTGTACTTAACAATTCATGGAGGTGACGGTAGTGAGCTTGCTGATTAAAGGTGGCACGGTAGTCAATCCGGCAAAACAACAAAATGAAATCGCTGATGTATTAGTGGAAAATGGTAAAATTGCAGCCATTGGTCAAAATCTTGAGGCTCCTAATGCAGAGGTATATGATGCGACAGGTCTTATCGTAGCGCCTGGGTTAATCGATATTCATACACATCTTCGTGAACCTGGCCAAGAGGCGAAAGAGGATTTCCATTCTGGTACACAAGCGGCCGCTGCAGGCGGTTTCACACGGGTTGTGACAATGGCGAATACAACGCCTGTAGTGGATAATGCACCACTTGTGCGCGGTTTGCAAAAACAAGCGGAATTAACAGGCGTGGTGAAAGTAGAATTTATCGGTGCTGTATCTAAAGGGTTAGAAGGTAAAGAGTTGGCTGAAATGGGAGATATGGCTGAGGCTGGCGTTGTGGCTTTCTCTGATGATGGTCATTACGTAGAAAGTGCTGCGTTCATGCGTCGTGCGCTTGAATATTCGTCCATGTTCAATAAAATGGTTATCGACCACGCAGAGGACGTAACTATGTCTAAAAATGGTCATATGCATGAAGGCATTGTGTCTTATGAATTAGGTGTTATCGGTCGTCCTGCAGCAGCGGAAGATGTAGCGGTGGCTCGCGACATTTTGTTATCTGAAATGACTGGTGGTCATATTCACATCGCTCACGTAAGTAGTAAAAACACTGTAGATATGGTGCGACGTGCAAAAGCAAAAGGTTTGAACGTTACTTGTGAAGTAACGAGCCAACATTTATCTTTCACAGATGAATATTTACGCGAGTATAATCCAGCTTTCAAAATGGCACCGCCAATTCGTTCAGAAGATCATCGTCAAGCATTATTGGACGGTTTAAAAGATGGCACTATTGACGCTATCATCACTGACCATGCACCACATGCATTTGAAGAAAAAGACCAAGAGTTCTGCTGTGCACCGAATGGTTTCAGCGGCCTTGAAACATCCTTGGCTGGGGTCATCACAAATGCCTATGGCGACGGTAAATTAACCATCGACCAAGTGGTATATGCTATGAGTACTCGTCCAGCTGAATTGATGCGCCTCGATGCAGGTGTTCTTGAAGTCGGTAAAGATGCAGACATTACAGTATTTAGTACTACAGAACAATGGACTGTAGACCGAAATAAATTCTACACAAAAGGTAAAGTTAGCCCATTCGATGGTATGACTGTAACTGGTAAAGCAAAATTAACAGTAGTTAATGGCGAAGTTGTTATGAAGGAGGGAGTCGTACTTCAATGAAAGGTAAATTAGTATTAGAAGATGGTTCCGTATTTGAGGGAACTATCCTAGGCGGCGCCCCAGTAGTTGGCGAAGTTGTGTTTAACACAGGGATGACAGGATATCAAGAAATTTTGACTGACCCATCTTATGCAGACCAAATCATTACATTGACCTATCCACTCGTGGGAAATTATGGTACGCTCAATGCTATCACACAAGGGCCTAAACCATATTGCCGAGGCCTCATCGTTGGCGAATTATGTGACTCCCCATCTAACTGGCAAAATGAAGGTTTATTCAGTGAATACCTTCGTTTACATGGCATTCCATGCCTATATGATGTAGATACTCGTGCTATCACTCGCGCTATTCGTAGCCATGGTGTTATGAAAGGCGTGCTCGTACGTGCTGATTTTCCTGATGAAGAAATTCAAAAATATTTTAAACAAGAATTGCCAACAGACCAAGTTATGCGTGTTACTACAAAATGGCAAGGTATTCGTGGCGATAAAAATGCTGAATTTCATGTAGCAGTTATGGATTACGGCGTAAAAGAAAATATTTTGAAATCCTTAGAAGTAGCTGGTTGCCGTTTAACAATCTTCCCTGCAGATTCCAAAGCAGAAGACGTATTGGCAGTTAATCCAGATGGTATCTTCTTGTCTAACGGCCCTGGAGACCCTCAAGATCTTGGTTATGCTGTAGAAGAAGTAAAAAAAATGTTCGGCAAAAAACCAATCTTTGGGATTTGCATGGGGCATCAAGTTTTGGCACAAGCATTTGGTGCTAAAACATTTAAATTGAAATTCGGTCATCGTGGCTCTAACCATCCTGTACAAGACTTACGTACAAAACGCGTGTATATTACATCTCAAAATCATGGTTTTGCAGTAGATGATACAACATTACCTGATTATATAGAAGTAACACACCGTAGCGTGAATGATAATACTGTAGAAGGTATGCGTCATAAAGAACTAGATATCTTCTCCGTACAATATCATCCAGAAGCGTCCCCTGGACCTACTGATAACTTGTATTTATTTGATGAATTTGAAAATATGATGAGAAAGGGCAAATAAGATGGAAGCTAAAAAAGTACTCGTAATTGGATCAGGCCCAATTATTATCGGTCAAGCAGCTGAATTTGACTATGCAGGTACACAAGCTTGCCGTTCTTTGCGAGAAGAAGGCTACAAAGTTGTCCTTGTAAACTCTAACCCAGCGACCATCATGACTGATACTGACATCGCTGATCGCGTATATGTAGAGCCAATCAGTCTTGAATTCGTAACAGAAGTTATTAAAAAAGAACGCCCTTGGGGTCTATTGGCAACATTAGGTGGTCAAGTAGGCTTGAACATGGCTGTTCAATTGTCTGAAGCAGGCGTATTAGAAGAATACGGTGTAAAACTATTAGGTACTACACTAGAAGCGATTAAACATGCGGAAGACCGTGAATTGTTCAAAGAAGCAATGAACGAAATTAACCAACCAGTGCCTGAATCCGATATCTTTAACGATTTGGAAGAAGCCGTAGCCTTCGCTAATCGCATTGGTTATCCAATCATTATCCGTCCAGCCTACACATTAGGTGGTACTGGCGGCGGTATTGCTCATAACGAAGATGAAATGTATGAAATCACTCGTCGTGGTTTGAAACTTTCACCAATCCACCAAATTTTGGCGGAACGTTCTGTAGCGGGCTGGAAAGAAATTGAATACGAAGTAATGCGCGACAGAGCAGATAATTGCATTATCGTATGTAATATGGAAAATATTGACCCAGTAGGCGTTCACACAGGCGATTCCATCGTTGTGGCACCAAGCCAAACATTGAACGATTTACAATACCAAATGTTGCGTACTGCATCCGTAGATATCATTCGTTACCTAAAAATCGAAGGTGGTTGTAACGTACAATACGCGTTGAACCCAGATAGCAACGAATACATTGTTATCGAAGTTAATCCTCGTGTATCCCGTTCCTCCGCATTGGCATCCAAAGCAACTGGTTATCCAATTGCAAAAGTAGCGGCAAAAATTGCTGTAGGCATGACACTTGATCAAATTACAAATGCCGTAACAGGCGAAACAAAAGCATGTTTCGAACCAACATTGGACTATGTGGTAACTAAATTCCCACGTTGGCCATTCGAAAAATTCAACTTGGCTGACCGTACATTGGGTACACAAATGAAAGCCACTGGCGAAGTTATGGCTATCGACCGTACATTGGAAGGTTCCTTGCTCAAGGCTATCCGTTCCTTGGAAATCGGTTTAGACCATATTGAACTCAAAAAAATCTCTCATGAAAATATTGAACAATTGATAGAGCGTTTACATTTAGTCGATGACGAACGCATTTACGTAGTAGCAGAAGCATTGCGTAAAGGTATTAATGTAGAAAAAATTCACTACATCACTAAAATTGACACATTCTTCCTAGAAAAAATCAAAAATATCGTCAATGTAGAAAAAGCGTTGGCGAAAGATGGTTTAACACCAGATGTATTGCGTACAGCAAAACGCTATTCTATGACTGATGCGGTTATCGCTCGTTATGCGAACACAACAGTAGACGAAGTATTGAAAATGCGCGAACAAAACAACTTGTTCCCAACATATAAATACGTAGATACTTGTGCAGCAGAATTTGAAGCGCATACACCTTACTACTATAGTGCCTACGCGCAAGAAGACGAAGTAGTACCACGCGGTGAAAACAGCGTTGTAGTTCTTGGTTCCGGCCCTATCCGTATCGGCCAAGGCGTAGAATTCGACTACTGCTCCGTACATTCCTCTTGGGCGTTACGCAAAGCAGGCATGCAATCCATCATCATCAACAATAACCCTGAAACAGTAAGTACCGATTTTGATACATCTGATAGCTTGTACTTCGAACCATTAACAGTGGAAGACGTTATGGAAATCATCCGTAAAGAAAAACCTGTGGGTGTTATTGCTCAATTCGGTGGTCAAACAGCAATCAACCTTGCGGGTCCTTTAGCACAACGAGGCGTTAAAATCCTCGGTACATCCGTAGATAGCATCGACATGGCGGAAGACCGTGAACGTTTTGATGATCTATTAGCTGAACTCGGTATACCTCGTCCAGTAGGTGCTCTTGTAACATCTGATAAAGAAGCGCAAGAAGCAGCTAAAAAATTGAAATATCCATTGATTGTACGTCCTTCCTACGTATTAGGTGGCCGTGCTATGGAAATCGTATACAACGATAAAGAACTTGATGTGTACATGAAAGAAGCCGTAGTGGCATCTAAAGAGCATCCAGTATTGATCGACCGTTACATGGTAGGTATGGAAGTGGAAGTTGACGCTATCTCTGATGGTACAGACGTTTGCATCCCTGGTATCATGGAACAAATTGAACGTGCCGGTGTTCACTCTGGTGACTCCATGGCGGTATATCCAGCACAACATTTGAGTCAAGACATCATCGACCAAATCGTTGATTACACTCGTCGTATTGCAATCGGTCTAAATGTAAAAGGTGTGCTTAACATCCAATACATCGTGGCTGACGGTGAATTAAACGTAATCGAAGTTAACCCACGTTCCAGCCGTACCGTTCCTTTCATCAGCAAAGTAACTGGTATCAACATGGTAGAATGTGCGACACGCATCGCATTGGGTGAAACATTAGATTCCCTAGGATTACAAAAAGGTTTAGTGCCTAATAAACCATACGTGGCTGTAAAAGCACCAGTATTCTCCTTCTCCAAAATGGGCCTTGTAGAAATCGCCCTTGGACCTGAAATGAAATCCACTGGTGAAGTTATGGGGATCGGTCGTACCTACTCTGAAGCCTTGTTCAAAGCCATCAATGGTGCGAATATGAGAATTCCTGAGGATGGAACTATTATGATGACTGTGGCAGACCGCGATAAAGAAGAAGCTAGCCAATTGGCAAAAGGCTTCATCGAATTGGGTTACCATATCGAAGCAACTGGTGGTACTGGTAAATACTTCCAAGACCATGGCGTTAACTGTACAGTAGTTAACAAAATCTCCGAAGGTGATGACAACTGTGCAGACCACATTCGTCAAGACAAAGTTGACCTTGTATTGAATACATTGACAGCTGGTAAACGTCCTGAACGCGAAGGGTTCCAATTGCGTCGTTTGGCGGTGGAAATGGGTACACCTTGTTTAACTAGCCTTGATACTGCTCGCGAAGTATTGCGCGTAGTGGCAAGTCGTAAAAACAATGCTAACTTTACTGTAGAAGCATTACAAGATTTTGAAATGGAGTAATAGACCATGAGCGGTTATGTAGAAATGGGCGAAGTCGTTCGCAATGAACAAATTGGATCTGATGTGTGGGTCATGGATATTCATGCGCCTAAACAAGCAGCGGAAGCAAAAGTAGGACAATTCTGTAATGTGCGCGTGTCCGATTCCACGGCGCCGCTCTTGCGTCGTCCTATCAGTTACGCTGGCTTTGATGCGGCGAAGGGCATAATTACGCTTTTGTACCGCGTCGTAGGCAGTGGCACTGAATTGATGACGCGCCTTGTGGTAGGAGATACACTAGATTGCCTAGGACCACTAGGTGAACCATATAACACTACGGAGAACATGTTGTTAATCGGTGGGGGCGTTGGTATTGCACCAATGCTCTGCATCGCTAACAATTTAAAATTTGGTGAACAAGCGCAGGTGATTTTAGGCTTCCGTAATGAAAGTGAAACCTTCTGGGCTGATTTGTTCAAGGATTCTCCTGTGAAAGTTCACATCACTACCGATGATGGTAGCGTGGGCACAAAAGGTTTCCCTACAGCCATTATGCCTGAATTAATTGGGGCGAACCAATTTACGTCCGTCATGACTTGTGGTCCTACACCGATGATGAAAGGTGTAGCCAACGTGGCTAAGGAACTGAATGTACCATGCCAAGTGTCTTTGGAAGAACGAATGGGCTGTGGCACAGGTGGTTGCTTGGGTTGCGGTTGTGATGGTGCCGGTGGCAAACGCTACAAGGTATGTAAGGATGGTCCCGTATTCCCTGCAGAGGAGGTGTTCTTCTAATGAGTGAACGCGATTTACAAAACACAGTAGCGCCGAACCCTAAATTGGCGGTGGACTTCTGTGGTATCAAAATGAAGAACCCTATCATTGCAGCATCTGGTACATTCGGTAATGGTCCAGAATATGCAGGCTATTTGGATTTAACGAACCAAGTAGGTGCTATTTCTGTGAAAGGATTAACACCAAAAGGACGTCCTGGTAACTATGGTACACGCATTGCAGAAACTCCATCTGGGGTACTAAACTGTATCGGATTGGAAAATCCTGGGGCAGAACACTTTGTAGAGCATGTATTGCCTACATTGACTAAATATGATGTACCTTTGTTAGCTAATATGTCCGCTGGTACTATTGATGAATTTGCTTGGATGGCAGAAACATTATCCGTGCCTGGTATGTCTGGCCTTGAGGTCAATGTATCTTGTCCTAATGTAGAGTGTGAAGGTATGGCCTTTGGTGTTGATCCAAAGGTAGTGGAACAAGTAACCAAAGCCGTTCGTAAAGTTACAAAATTACCAGTTATTGTAAAACTTTCCCCAAATGTAACGGATATCGCTGAAATTGCAAAAGCCGTTGAAGCAGGTGGTGGAGATGGGGTCAGCCTCATTAATACATTGCTTGGTATGGCCATTAACGTACATACACGCAAACCAGTATTAGGTAATACCTACGGTGGACTTTCTGGCCCTGCTGTAAAGCCTGTAGCGCTTCGTATGGTATATCAAGTAGCCAAAGCCGTTAATATCCCTATTATTGGCCTTGGTGGTATTATGACCGGTACAGATGCCATTGAGTTTATGTTGGCTGGGGCGAGCTGTGTGCAAGTAGGGACAGCCACCATGGTTGATCCAACGGCCATAGGGCGCATTGCCGACCAAATGATAACATATCTTGATCAATACAAATATGAATCTGTAAATGATGTAGTTGGTCAATTGTTACCTTACTAAATTTGATTCTGTGGCTAGTAGTTTTCTAGTTACAATAAAAACACCCATAGATATAATTCCTAGCTCCGAACGCCTACGGCGTAAAGTCGCTGCGGAATTACATCTATGGGTGTTTGCTTTATTTATCCGATAAGGGGGCTTGCCACAGAATCTAATTTTATAGATAGGTAAGCAATTGTGCCTAGAATATATCTGTGTAGATTCATAATTGTATTAATCACTATAGCGATATCTGTGAAGAGGGTCGGTAATGCACGGCTATGGCCGAAGCGGATGTGCACCATGAATTAAAGGTTTGCGTGGTGGCGTAGTACGGCTAGGTACATTTCGGATGTGTTTGGTGTGCGTAGCGCCAAAGGATGAGTCATCTCCTTAAAAGGTCGCGGCTGAGCATTCAGGCACACCTTATATAAATGCCTTGTAGAAATCGACAAATTGTTGTGCCACAGGGGAGAGGCTGTGCCCTTTTAAGGTGATGAATGCTTTTTTAAAATCACCTGAGAATTCAGATAATTTAATGCGCATCATTTTACGATGGTTTACCATTTCTTTTTGGTCCATTGGCACGAGTGCCACGGTTCGACCGGAGGACGCCCACTCAATAGCAGAGCTCTTCGTAGTGGTAATGGCGATTGTATTAAGGTGTTCCATGTTAGTGAGACTTGTTTGTACAATCATGCGAACTGAACCACCGGAGAGGGATAGTGGACATTGGCGAATATCCTCCCAAGAGATCGTATCGATTTCACGATCTGTCCAAAATACGTCACGACGGTAGAGTGCGTATAGATGTTCTTCTTGGGTTAGAAGAATTTTAAATTTATCTGTATCTACCATTTGTAAGTTAGCAATACCGATTTCGGCACTGCCATTAATTAATTGGCTAACTACATTTGTCATGAGGCCTTCGTAAATCTCAAAGCGCACAGAGGGATGTTTGATAGAAAAGGCTGGTAAATATTGTTGCACAATTGGTGTAGATCGAGAGGCTGATGAAGCAATACGTAATGTACCTTCAATACGTGAATTCAACTGTTTTACTGCGTTATAGGTAGATTCCTCGATAGAACACAATTGTTGTGCTTTTTCGTAGAAAATTTTTCCCGCTTCGGTCAATTGCAGGTTGGAACCACGTTGACCACGTTTGATATTGATCAGTTGAGAGCCGAATTCTGCTTCTAAATATTTTAACTGTTTGCTTAATGCTGGTTGTGTAATATGCAATATTTCCGCAGCTTGAGTCATATTACCTGTTTGTACGAGTGTTATAAAATTGTGATAGTATGATGTATCCATAGTTGTCCTTACTAGTGATATGTCACTTAGATGTATGTAAAAAAATAAATAACGATTAGTTATATTTGAGATACAAACTATTATTTCACAAAATGATGAGCCTCCAATATAATGTAGTTATTATAAAGTTTTGTTATAATACATTAAAATCATTTTTTTTTGATAAATGGTTTTATGTATTAATTATTTGATATAAAAAGAGAGGTCATTATTATGAGTTTTTTAACAGCGACTATTAAACAATGGGAATCTAGAAAATTACGTACTGCACGTATTTCTGTAGCTGGTACAGCTACATCTTGTCCAGTGTGGGCACAACCATTGGCAAGTGAGTATCGTCAAGCCACAGGCCAAGGCTTCCGGGGATTGTTTAACAGATAATTTTGTATACTTTCATATTAAGAAGGGGCCGTATCCATAGTGATGGGGATGGTTACTTCAGAAAAACCAAGCTCTTCAAAATCGACAGCTCCACTAGTAATATCTTGGAGCTGCTTTTTTAATGGTTCTAAATCCTCTTGGGGCAGTAGAATGGTGAGTGTAACGGTATCACTAAACTCTTTGGTGAAAGTATACTGTTGGTCCGTTAAATAGCGTTCAATAGTTCCAAACGTAGCGTAGTCAACATTGGTTTGTAGTTGCATGCGAGTCGTATGCAATTCCTTAGGAGCCTTTTTTAAAGCTTCGCTCACGGAGTGCGAGTAGGCACGGATAAGGCCACCAGCACCGAGTTTGATACCACCAAAATAGCGTGTTACGACAACGGCAATATTAGTGATCCCAGTTTTTTTTAGTACTTCTAGCATTGGTTTACCTGCAGTGCCAGAGGGTTCCCCATTATCAGAAGACCGTTGTTGTTCTTGCTTTGGTCCTAAGGCGAAGGCGGTGCAGTTATGCCGAGCATCCCAGAACTCCTTGTTGATACGAGTAATAAAAGCTTGTGCTTCATCTTCGGTGGAACATGGGTAGAGGGTTGTAATAAATCTTGATTTTTCAATTACATACTCATCCCGGAATTCTTGTGAAATCGTAGTGAATTCAGGGCATGAACTCACGTGTTCTGATACTGGCAAACTGACACCCCCTTACTGTAAAAAATTCATCATCATTTCATTATTATATAGCATATAGAGGAGAAAAGTATATATAGAGTATTAAAGGACTATTCAAATTTTAGATACCTTTTACGAAGTTGCTATAATAACAATTTTGATATAGTGGATTGTAATATATTTTTAGAATGTAGAACATGGGGCTAATGATGTTGAGTAAATAATGTTGAGTAAATGTATAATAAATTTTACAATTTAAAAGGAATGTATATAAAGGGATATAATTAATATATGTCGAATTAGTAGTGTATAGTGAAAAAGGAGAGATATAGTGTGAAATTTTCTACAAGAGATATTATTTATATTGGTTTATTAGCCGCTCTATGTGCGGTGGCTACAACAATTCGCGTTGAAATTCCTGGTGGAGCTATGGTTCATATGGGAACTGCCGCTATTTTTACAACATCCATTTTATTTGGGGGCCTCTATGGTGGATTGGGAGCAGCCATAGGTTCAGCACTATTTGATTTAATCGGTGGACATACACAGTATTTATTTTTCTCTTTTGTTATTAAAGGTATTTGTGGTCTCATTGTGGGTTACATGACAGCTGGCTATTTACCGCCTACGGTAAAAGTACCAGTTGCATCGATGGGGCGTATCGTTACGGCTCTCCTTGTTGGTGCGATTTGGACAGCCTTTGGCTATTTCTTGGCATGGTGGTTTGTACTCGATAGCATTACTGTTGCCTTTGGGAACATTCAATTTAGTTTGATGACTAGTGCAGCTGGATTTGTAGTGGCGATGATATTGGCACCTAAATTACAAAAATATTTCCGCAAAGGATAGTATAGTTCTAGAATCTCCTCTGTTTTATTGATATTTTACAGAATACAAGAGGTAATTAAAACTTTCACTAATGATTATGAGCCTATCGATACGATTGATCGGTTCCCGTATTATGGTGTTTAAAAAAGATCATATCAACCCTTATACAAAACAACAAATTCAAGAAAACCAGCAAGTTAATCTAGAAATAGTACTGGATGCCAGTGGGTCAATGGCCACAGAAATTGGTGGACGACCAATGATGGATATTGCAAAACAATCTATTAAAGAAGTTGTACAATCCATGCCAGCAAATTCGAGGGTTGGTCTACGTGTATTTGGACATCAGGGAGATAATACGGATGCTAAGCAAGCAGAGTCTTGTGCAGCGAATGAATTAGTATATCCCATCGAAAAGGTAAATGTAGCTGGTATTGAAGCTGCTATGCAACCAATTCAACCGACTGGCTGGACAATCATTGCTTCATCCATTGAAAATGGTATTAATGATTTACAACAATTTAATAATACTAATGATTTGAATATGTTATACATTGTCACTGATGGCATTGAAACCTGTGGCGGCAATGCGAAGGAAGTTGCAAAACGATTAACTGATGGGAAAACGAATGTAGTGTTAGGTATTATTGGTTTTAATGTAGATGCACAGCAAGATGCATTACTTCGTGATATAGCTAAGGCGGGCAATGGGTATTATGCTCGTGCCAATGATGCAGCTCGTTTGACAGAGGAGTTACAGCGCATTAAGGAAACTGCTGATACTACATATAAATGGAAAACATTTACGCAATCTGACTGGACTCGAATTAGAAGTAATCATATAAGTGGTAATATGTACAATGGTTTTTTGAAAGGACTTAGAATCGAGTCAACAAGATTTAGAAAATTAAAAGATGAGGAAGCGGCAAAGCATCAGCCGAAACAATGATGGATTAATTGTTTATAATAAGAATAGTGCTGTTAAGTATTTACACTTGACAGCACTATTTTATCTTGGTATATTATATGTAAAGTTATTTGACTTGACAGTGGTAGGCCGACAAGATCGGCTTATTTATTTGTCTATTATTAGGAGGTGCGATATGGAAGAACGAGTGCTCACAAGTTTACTCATCGATTTCTATGGCCCTCTATTGACGGACAAACAGCGTCAATGCCTTGAACTTCATCATGAGGACGATATGTCCTTAGGTGAGATTGCTGAGGAACTGGGCGTATCCCGTCAAGCTGTACATGATAATTTACAACGCGCTATGCAGTTGTTAAATGGATATGAGGAAAAATTACATCTTGTATCTCAATACGAGAAACGTGAAAGTATACTTGAACAAGTACGTACTGCTTTAACGGCGGATGTAATTTCCAAAACTGAAATTCAAAGTTTGTTAGCCCGAATGGAGGGGTAAGATGGCTTTTGATAGCTTATCAGAAAAACTGCAGGAAGCCTTTCAATCCTTAAAAGGTAAGGGCAAAATTACAGAAGACGATGTCAATCTAGCGCTCCGTCAAGTGCGTACAGCTCTTCTTGAGGCTGACGTTAACTTTATGGTAGCAAAGGACTTTGTAAAAACCATCAAAGAAAAAGCGCTCGGTGAAGAGGTGTTTGGGTCCTTGAACCCTGCACAAACTGTTATTAAAATCGTAAATGATGAATTAACAGCGCTTTTGGGTGGTACACAAAGTCGTATCATGATTGCTTCTAAACCACCGACAATCATCATGCTCGTTGGTTTGCAAGGTGCTGGTAAAACGACTACAGCTGGCAAACTAGCTGTGTACTTGCGTAAGCAAGGCAAGCATCCAATGCTTGTAGCTGCCGACGTATATCGCCCAGCGGCGATTACCCAATTGCAAGTAGTAGGCAAACAGATTGATATTCCTGTATTTTCTGATGAAACGCCAGGTGCGAATCCTGTAGATATCGCTCGTAAAGCGGTAGAGCAAAGTACCCATATGTTAAAAGACGTGGTCATCATCGATACGGCTGGTCGTTTAGCTATTGATGAACCGCTCATGCAGGAGCTTTCAAATATTAAAAATACTGTTAGACCCCATGAAATCTTGTTGGTTGTAGACTCTATGATTGGTCAAGATGCGGTAACAACAGCACAAACCTTTAATGAAAAACTTGGTGTTGATGGCGTCATCCTCACCAAATTAGATGGCGATGCTCGTGGTGGTGCAGCCCTTTCCATTAAGGCTGTTACAGGATTGCCAATCAAGTTTACTGGCGTAAGCGAAAAAATGGATGGTTTCGATGTATTCTATCCAGATCGTATGGCATCTCGTATCCTTGATTTAGGGGATTTCAAAACCCTCATTGAAAATGTACAAGGGACCTTGGATGAAGAGGAAGCAAAAGAATTAGCTAAAAAAATGGCTAAAAATAGCTTTACTCTCGATGATTTCTTGAAACAAATGCAGCAAGTTCGTAAATTAGGACCGTTGCAAAACATTCTTGGTATGTTGCCAGGTATGGGCCAAGTAAAAGATCAATTAAAAGATATTGATTTAGATAGCAAAGAGGTTCGTCGTGTTGAAGCGATTATCAAATCGATGACCAGTGCGGAACGGGAAGACCCAAGTATTTTGAATGGTTCTCGACGTAAACGTATTGCTATGGGCTCTGGTACACAAGTACAAGAGGTTAATCGTCTCATCAAGCAATTTGAAGAAGCTCGTAAGATGATGAAACGCATGTCTAACATGCGCGGCAAAAAAGGCGGTATGCCTAAGATGCCAAAATTACCGTTTATGTAAATCACTCAGATTTAGAGGTTTAATATTCTCTTGAATCTAGATCGTGGTGGAGATGGTGAAATGCTGAGAGCTTTCATCATCACATGAATAATCAGGTAACTCCTGTAGGAAATCTACAGTGTTATACAACAATCAAAAGATTGCATGCACATTTGTGCTTGGGCAACAACTGTCTAGGGGTTGTCCATGGAATATGTTTCAAGGAGGTGAAACTCACATGTTAAAAATTCGTTTGACTCGTTTAGGTGCTAAAAAAGCTCCTTTCTACCGTATTGTAGTTGCTGACGCTCGTGCTCCACGTGAAGGTCGTCCAGTTGACACTATTGGTCAATATGATGCTACAAAACAACCAGCTATCGTTAATGTAGACGAAGAAAAAGTTTTAGCTTGGTTAGCTAAAGGTGCTCAACCTACTGATACTGTTCGCGCATTGTTCAAAAAACAAGGCGTTATGCAAAAATTTGCAGAAGCTAAAAAGTAATTAATAGAGAGGCATACTGTGATGATAGAATTAATTTCATTAATTGCGAAGTCATTGGTTAAGCAGCCTGATGCCGTTTCTGTTACCATGGTTCAAAAAGGCAATACTGAAGTGTATGAACTTCATGTAGCGCCTGAGGACATGGGCAAAGTTATCGGAAAACAAGGCCGAATTGCGAAAGCAATCCGTGCTGTTGTAAAAGCGGCGGCTATTAAAGAGAACAAAAAAATATCCGTTGATATTGTCTGAGTGGGAGTATAATCGATGGAAGAAATGACATTACGTGTCCCTGTGACAGTAAAAGCGAAAGTAACAGAAGACTTTAAAGCAAAAATTATTGCGGATTTACAAAGCCGTTTGGAAATGGTTGAACAAGATTTGCAACAAATCGAGTTCCAAGCTAAACGTTTGTTATCTGAACAAGCAAAAATTGATGCCCAAGGTTTAGTTCAAATTCGTCAACAAATTGATGCAGAGCAACAAAAACGCTTGGCTTTCAAAGAAGATGTAACAGCTAAATTGAAAGAAGCTCAAGAGTTGACTATTGGCACAGAAGTTCCACAAGGGAACTTGGAGCAACAAATTACCGTAAAAGTTGGCGACGACTTGAATGCTATGATGGGTGCTGAAATCCTTCTAGAAGACGGTAAAATTATTGCGTTCCGTCAATAATGAATAAGAACGATCTGATTACCATTGGCATAATTATTGCCCCGCACGGCGTGCGGGGTGATCTTCGTATCATGCCACAAACCGATTTTCCAGATCGGTTTTTACATATGGATGCCTGTTACATTGATGGTAAAGAATACCATATTGCATCCGCGCGTTTCCACAAACAATATATTTTGGCAAGCTTTCAGGAAATTCCTGATCGCAATGAGGCTGAATTGATGGCTAAGAAAGAAATTCAGGTGCGTCGCGAGGATTTGGTGGAGCTGCCAGAAGGTCGTTATTATATTTTCGACATGATTGGTATGGAGGTTCAAGATACAAAGGGGGCTGTGCTTGGCACATTAACTGATGTATTGCAACCTGGTGCTAATGATGTATATGTAGTGTCCAAAGATGGCGAACCGGATCAATTGTTCCCTGCTATCGATGGCGTTGTCATATCCATTGATGTTGAAAAACAATTGATGATCGTTGATCCGCCTGAATGGATTTAATATCCTTTAGGCGGTTTTTTGTATTGTTTTTTTCATGGTCTCCATGTGAGGCTATGATTATAATTTTGAAAGTTCGGGCAAATAGTTTATTAGAAATTATCACTCTAACACTCGCTGGTGTTATGAGTGATGAATTTCTCAAGAGGCCTTTATGAATATAGATATTATATCTCTGTTTCCAGAGTTTTTTGATGCGTTTTTTACGCATTCCATTATCAAACGAGCTATCGAGGCAGAACGTCTCACTATGAAAGTGACGAATCCTCGTGATTTCTCGCATAATAAACATAATCAAGTGGATGATACGCCGTATGGTGGTGGTGCTGGCATGCTCATGATGGCTCCGCCTATATTTGAGGCTGTTGAAAGTGTCACCCAAGAACCGAATATCAACCGTCGAGTTATATTCCTTGGTCCAGCCGGTGAACGATTCACTCAAGAAAAGGCTCGTCAACTCGCCACTTATGATCAAATCGTGCTAGTCTGTGGTCATTACGAAGGTGTCGATTACCGCGTAGAGGAACATCTTGTGGATGAAACGATTTCCATCGGAGATTTTGTCCTCACCGGTGGGGAATTACCAGCCATGGTGGTGTCCGATGCGGTAGCCCGTATGATTCCTGGTGTATTAGGGGCTGCCACAGGGGCGGTGGAGGATTCCTTTTATCGGCCTGTACTAGAATGTCCCCAATATACAAAACCACCAGAATTTAGAGGTATGGAAGTACCTGCAATTCTACGCAGTGGTCATCATGCTAATATCGCTAAATGGCGGTTACAAGAATCCCTAAAGAGAACACAACGGTTACGACCAGATTTACTTGACCGTGAGCTCACGAAAGAAGAGCGAAAGGCATTGAAGGAGATTGCGAAAGAGGCTGTAATTTTGTAAAAAGCGTTAAAAAAAGAACTAGGCATTGAATAATACAAGTGTAAGGTAGTAACAAGGAGTTAGCATGGCTAATTTATATATTGGGTTAGTGCATTATCCTATAATGAATAAACATAAAGACGTTATCACAACAGCGATTACGAATTACGATATTCATGATATTGCACGGGCATCCATAACATACGATGTATCTAAATATTTTGTGATTCATAATATTCCGGCGCAACGTGAATTGGCAGCGACCATCATGGAGCATTGGAAATCTGGATTTGGTAGTACCTATAATCCGGACCGTAAGGATGCTTTCACAGAGGTGGAATTGGTGAATTCCATTCGGAAGGCTGTAGACCTGGTAACCGAGGCGGAAGGCGTGCGTCCAATTATTGCTACGACGGATGCGCGGACCTATGATAATACAATTACATACAGTGCAATGCGGAAACACCTTGAAAATGATAGTCGCCCTGTGTTAGTATTATTTGGTACTGGTTATGGTATGACGAAAGAAACGATGGAAGAATTTGACTGTATTTTGGAACCAATATACGGCCATGGTGAATACAACCATTTATCGGTGCGTAGTGCGGTATCTATTATTTTAGACCGTTTGCGTGGCGAAGCGTGGTGGGAAAAGAACTAGGAGGATACTATGTCTGGACATTCTAAATGGGCAAATATTAAACATAAAAAAGGTAAAACCGATGCTTTAAAAGCTAAAATGGCGACAAAAATTGGTCGTGAAATTACCGTAGCAGCACGTATGGGTGGCGCGGATCCGACTGGTAACATGCGTTTGAAATTGGCTCTTCAAAAAGCTCGTGAAAATAATATTCCTAAGGATAATATCCAACGTGCCATCGATAAAGGTGTGGGCGCTAGTGATATGAATAATTACGAGGAAATTACCTATGAAGGTTATGGTCCTGCTGGTATAGCGGTAACGGTTGAGGTTATGACTGATAACCGTAATCGTGCGGCAGCCGACGTGCGACATGCCTTCTCTAAACAAGGTGGTAATCTTGGTGAAAGTGGTTGCGTAGCGTGGATGTTTAAATCTAAAGGCGTATTCGTTATTGACAAAGAAGATCATGATGAAGAAGAATTGACATTACTCGCACTTGATGCGGGTGCTGAAGATTTGAAAGCAGAAGACGATGTATTCGAAATCTACACAGCACCAGAAGATTACGATGCTGTAGAAGCGGCCTTAGCTGACGCTGGTATTGAAACAGTAGTATCCAAGATCACTATGATTCCAGATACAACTATCGAATTATCCAGTGAAGATGCAGTGAAAATGCAAAAAATGTTAGACGTATTGGATGATCTTGATGATGTGCAAGACGTTTACCACAATGGTATCTTGCCAGAAGACGAAGAATAAAATAATGAAAGCGCTACTGCTTGATTGCGGTAGCGCTCTTAATTTTATCGAACAAATGTGATATAATTAAATAGATTAGAATGTAAATGAGGTAAGCATTTTGCTTATCTCATTTTTATGAGAAGTTTTAAAGGAGACTAGCGTGCGTATTATTGGTATTGACCCGGGGACGGCTATCTGTGGATATGGGATTATTGATGTTCATGGAAGCAAATTAACACCTGTTGCCTATGGTGCTATTACAACGACACCGGATAAAACAGATGCACAACGACTAGAAATCCTGTTTAATGATCTCAGTGATATATTAGCGGAATACAAGCCAGACAAATTCGGCGTGGAAGAATTATTCTTTAACCGCAATGTAACAACGGCCATCACCGTTGGTCAGGCCCGTGGTGTGATTTTATTAGCCGCAGAACAGCAACGTATTCCCATTTATGAATATACTCCATTGCAAATTAAGCAAGCCGTAGTAGGGTATGGTAAGGCTGATAAACAACAAGTCATTTATATGACCATGAGTATTTTAGGTATCCGTGAGAAAATCAAGCCTGATGATATCGCTGATGCATTGGCAGTGGCCATTTGTACGGCTCATAGTTCTCATAGTGATCGATTGACTAGAAAGGTACAGCTATGATTGGTTATGTACGTGGTGTGGTAACACATCTATTTAAGGATGCTTGTTATGTAGATGTACATGGTGTGGGCTATCGCGTGTATGTACCGACTACAACAAGACAATTATTGGTGGAAGGTGAAGAGTCCACATTATTTACGTATTTAAACGTTCGTGAAGATGCTATGCAACTCTATGGTTTTTCCACAGAGGATGAATACGAATTATTCATTTTGTTGATTTCCGTATCTGGTATTGGTCCTAAGGTAGGTCTAGGTATTCTATCTGGCATGACGCCGGAGGCTTTCAAATTGGCTATTTTAAATGGTCAAGTGGCTCAGCTCACTAAATTACCTGGTATTGGCAAGAAGTCGGCAGAACGTTTAGTACTTGAATTGAAAGATAAATTAGCCAAAATGACCACAATTTCTGTGAATACTGTTGCTGCAGTGCAGCCAATTGGCATTACTGTAGGTGGCCTAGCAGGGGAGGCTATCGATGGTCTCGTAGCCCTTGGGTATGCACAAAATGAAGTAGAAACTATTGTGGAGCGTCTTGATGATGGTACTCGTGATGTACCAGCGTTGATTAAGGCTGCATTAGCTGAAATTGGGAAAGGACGTTAATCATGAACGAAGAAGACCGTCTCGTAGGAAAAGATGAACAAGAAGAGGATATGTGGCAATATAGTTTGCGGCCTCGTTATTTTAAAGAATATATCGGCCAAGAAGCGGCGAAAAAGAATTTGAGCATTTATATCCAAGCGGCGAAACAACGTGAAGAGTCCTTGGATCATGTTCTGCTCTATGGACCACCAGGCCTTGGTAAAACCACATTGGCAGGCATTATTGCGAATGAAATGGGCGTTAATTTTCGAGTGACCTCTGGTCCGGCCATTGAACGTGCTGGTGATTTAGCGGCCCTCCTGACAAATTTGGATGACCATGACTTATTATTTATCGATGAAATCCATCGTCTATCCCGTAGCGTGGAGGAGGTATTGTACTCCGCCATGGAGGACTATGCTTTAGATATTATCATCGGTAAGGGACCGAGTGCGCGTTCCGTGCGTATCGATTTGCCAAAATTTACACTCGTAGGTGCTACAACACGTGCGGGTGCTTTGGCGGCGCCATTGCGTGATCGTTTTGGTATCATCAGTCGTTTGGAATATTATAAACAAGAAGAGCTTGAGTTTATCATTACTCGTGCTGCGGAGATTTTGAATATTCACATCGAGCCGAATGGTGCCGCTGAAATTGCACGCCGTTCTCGTGGAACACCACGTATTGCCAACCGTTTATTAAAACGGGTACGTGACTTTGCACAAGTGGTGGGCGATGGTGTTATTACTAGTGCTATTGCGGACGAGGCGTTACAACAACTAGATGTTGATAAAATGGGCCTCGATCGTATTGACCGTCGGGTACTTCATTGTATTATTGAAAAATATAATGGTGGGCCTGTGGGCATCGATACGATTTCCGCTGCCGTTAGCGAAGAACGTGAAACCATTGAGGATGTGTACGAACCATACCTTATGCAATTAGGCTTTTTGGCTCGCACCACGCGTGGTCGTGTGGCGACTAAACTAGCTTATAATCATTTAGGAATTGCTTGGACTGAAACAGGACGAGAATAATGAATACAAAAAAATTACAATGTCTTATTGTAGGGGCAATGTTTTTAGGGATTAATTTAGGGACAGTGGTCACTGTTCATGGTGAAAGCTTTATTGTTACAAAGGCTGGATCAACCAAGAGCAGTAGCACTACAACAACTAGTACTAAAGCAGTCGGTACTAAAGCCACTAGTACTACTAGTAAGTCAAAAGTATCTAGTACAATAACTAAGGCGAAGTCTACTAATAGTTCAACTAAGTCTAAAGTAAAAAGTAAAAAGGATACAAAATCTACAAAAGTTACTAAAAATACAAAACAAGGGACTATAAAGCCTAAATCTAGCACATCAATTACTAATAGTAGTGCAGTTAAACAAGGAACAACACCTAATATTCGAGTATTGTTAGGGAGTAGAAAATCTCCTACTACTATTAAATCTGGTACGAACATGACTGTATTTAAAGGTGATGATCAAAAGGTATCTGTAATTGTAGCAGGTTCTACGGGTAAATTATCTGTTAGTGGCAATACGATTTACGTGAATGGTAAAGCTATCGGTCCCAATGTATTAATTAAGCCACAGAATCCTAAGGAGTCCTTCTATTTAGGGGATAAGCAATATCGTGGTGGACTTCGCGTATTTGCTGTGGGGCGTTCTAGTACGATGACATTGGTAAATGCCATACCATTAGAGGACTACCTTTATGGTGTTGTACCACAAGAGGTTATCCCTAGCTGGCCAGCGGCAGCCCTTGAGGCACAAGCTGTAGCCGCACGTACGTATGCATTGTACACGATGGAAACAAATAAAAATAAAGACTATGATGTTAAGCCGAGCACGGATTATCAAATGTATGCTGGCCGTGCTGGAGAGCATAATGCCACAACAGTGGCCGTTGATAAAACAAAAGGTATGGTTATGTTCTATAATCAAAAACCAATTAATGCATTATTCCATTCAGATGGTGGTGGCTATACAGAGGATAGTGTTAATGTTTGGGGAACTGCTTTACCTTACTTGAAAGGTGTTAAGGATTATAGTCAAGCCCCTTCTACACGGACCTGGACGGTGACGACTACACGTCAAGCTATGGAGGCGAATCTTCGTGCCGCTGGTAAAGGTGTGGGCACTCTAAAAAGTATCCAATTGACACCATTAAAAGCGCAACCTATGGAAACGGCAGATCGTGGCGTTTCGGGCCGTGTTAAATCAGCGACCTTTATTGGCAGTGATCGAAAAGTTACGGTAGATGGAGATGCTTTGCGCTCTATCTTTGGTCTAAAATCTACGTTATTTGATTTTTATGTGAATCATAATCCAAATGGCAAGGATAGTGCAAAACCATATCATACATTTACTAACAAAAATGATACTGTGTATATCTTAGGCCATGGTTGGGGCCATGGTTTGGGACTTTCACAATGGGGAGCCGCAGAAATGGCCAAACAAAATGGAGACAAGGATCAGGAGTATTACAAAAAAATTCTGACCCATTATTATAGCGGTATCAATATTAATAAAATGTATTAATCGCATAGATTCACAGATAATGCCTGATTTCAATGGTAGGCATTATGCATTCGTTTATGATTTGAAATAGAGAATGCTGAATTAACTATGCACTAAGGAATAGATGATGAAAGTTACAGATTTTGATTACCATTTGCCAGAGGAACTCATTGCGCAACATCCTGTGGAACCGCGTGATACCTCTCGGTTGCTAACATTAGATAAGATAACTGGCGAGGTGGTACACAAAGCCCATTTTTATGAACTTTTGGAAGAACTCAATGCCGGTGATGTATTGGTGTTTAATGACACTAAGGTGATTCCTGCTCGCCTCTATGGTCAACGCGCTGAGAGCGGTGGCAAGGTTGAGGTGTTATTATTGACACCAGCTGGTGAAAGTTCTTGGGAGTGTCTGGTGAAACCAGGTAAAAAATGCCCCATTGGACAAGTTATTGTGTTTGATGAAAGATTAAAAGGCACCGTTACGGATAAAACAGATTTTGGTGGCCGTATTATTAAATTTGAGTGCACTGGCGTATTTGATGAAGTCATCCAAGAGATTGGAGAGATGCCATTACCGCCATATATTCATGAAAAATTAGAGGATAAGGACCGTTACCAAACGGTGTATGCTAAGGAAAAAGGCTCTGCAGCGGCACCAACAGCAGGGCTACATTTTACACCAGAATTATTGGAAAAAATTAAAGCCAAAGGTGTGGAGCTGGAGTTTGTTACATTGCACGTAGGACTGGGTACATTCCGTCCTGTATCGGCAGATAGTATCGAGGACCATCAAATGCATAGTGAATTCTATGTGGTTCACAAGGATACAGCTGATCGTATTAATGCAGCGAAGGCTGCAGGGCGTCGTATTGTGGCAGTGGGCACAACGTCAGTACGTACATTGGAATCAGCTAGTACTGAGGAGGGTGTATTACAGGCCACAAGTGGATGGACACAAATTTTCATCTATCCTGGATACAAATTTAAAATGGTAGATGCATTGGTAACGAATTTTCATTTGCCACAATCTACATTACTAATGCTCATTAGTGCGCTAGCAGGACGCGAACATTGTTTAGCGGCCTATGAAGAAGCCGTAAGAGAACGATATCGCTTCTTTAGCTTTGGCGATGCTATGTTTATTCGATAGGAGGGAATATGCCGAGTATTACATATGAATTACAAAAGACATGTCCCCATACGGGTGCCCGAGCGGGTTTATTGCATACCCCACATGGAACATTCCAAACACCTATGTTCATGCCGGTAGGTACGCAGGCTACCGTTAAGACGATGACACCAGAAGAATTAAAGGCTATGGGTTCTCAAGTTATTTTGAGTAATACGTACCACCTATTTCTTCGTCCTGGATCTGATTTGATTGAGGAGGCTGGTGGTCTTCATAAGTTTATGAATTGGGATCAAGCTATTTTGACGGATAGTGGTGGGTTCCAAGTATTCAGTCTGGGTGATATGCGCAAAATTACAGAGGAAGGTGTTACCTTTAGATCTCATATCGATGGATCGAAACAGTTCCTTTCTCCAGAGGTAGCCACAAAAGTACAGGAACAATTAGGCTCTGATATTGCTATGGCCTTTGATGAATGCATTCCGTATCCAGCTGATTTTGATTATGCAAAACGCTCTACAGCGCGTACAACACGTTGGGCAGAGCGTTGCCAGGAAGCGCGTACAAAGAATGATATCACTGGTATGTTCGGTATCGTTCAAGGTGGTATGTATAAAGACTTGCGGACCCAAAGTGCGAAAGAATTAGTAGCTATGGATTTTGAAGGCTATAGTATCGGTGGTTTATCTGTTGGTGAGCCACATGATTTGATGAATGAAATTCTTGAACATACAACACCTTTATTGCCAACGAATAAAGTTCGTTATTTGATGGGCGTTGGCACTGCGGATTGTCTCGTAGAAGGGGTAGCACGTGGTATCGATATGTTCGACTGCGTATACCCAACGCGAGTAGCTCGTAATGGGATGGCGATGACTTGGAAGGGACGTCTAAACATTCGTAATGCTAGCTTTGCAAAAGACTGGGGGCCATTAGAGGAAGGTTGTGGATGCTATGCGTGCCAAAACTATTCTCGCGCGTACATTCGTCACTTGTACAAGGCAGAAGAAATTCTTGCATTGCGCCTTGTAACATATCATAACCTCTATTTCTTGCTTGAGTTTATGCGTCAAATGCGTCAAGCCATATTAGAGGATCGTTTCCCACAATTTAGAATGGAATTTTGGGAGCACTTTAAAAAATAAAATTTGTTCTAGTCAAATAGGACGAATATGGCTATACTTAAATATGAATGACTTTTAAAATACTAAATTGGAGGATATGAACAATGGGTGATTTTGAACAAATCTTACAAACCAGCTGGCCAATACTCTTAATGATCGTTATTTTCTATTTTATGTTGTATCGTCCACAGAAGAAACAACAAAAAGAAAGAAACGAATTGTTGAGTAGCTTGAAAAAAGGCCAAAAAGTTGTCACTATCGGTGGCATCTATGGTGAAATTGTAAGCCTTACTGAAGATCATGTAATGTTACAAGTGGCTGATAAAGTGGAAATGCGCTTTGCTCGTACAGCGATTGCTAACATTGCCAATAAAAAGTAGGCCATCATATGGATACGAAGGAAGCAGTGCGTTTGGCGTGCAAAACCAAGCGCGCTGCTTTACGTGCAGAAGACTGTGAACAGTGGACTATTGCGTTAACCCGAGAAATTGTAAAGCTTTCACAGTATAAAAAAGCCCAGAAAATCATGCTGTACTTGGCGATGCCAAGAGAGGCAAACCTTGATGCGGTGATTACACAGGCCTTGCAAGATGGTAAGGATGTGTATGTGCCAGTTTGTACAGATAAAACGACGATGATTGCAGTGCGATTACACAGTTTATCTGATGTTACAACAGGTGTATTACATATAAGGATTCCTAACGAACCGTATGATATCATTAATCCTAGTGAGTTGGACCTCGTGCTAGTTCCTGGTGCTGGGTTTGATTATCGTGGTGGTCGAATGGGAATGGGGAATGGTTATTATGATCGATTCCTCTCAATATTACGTCCTGAACAATTTATTGGTGTGTGCTGGAATATGCAGATACTTTCACAGGAAATACCTATGGAGGACTATGATGTGCGTATGACACAGCTCATTACAGAGACTGGACTGTTACAATGTCAGTAGGAACCGTGCGTGATGTATTTGATACATCATTTCGTTGCGTTCGTTCCAAAGGCATAGGAAGGGAGATTTAAGTTTGAGAAGCAATGCTATTATTAAGTTTATAGTGGCCATTGGTATCATTCTAGGATTGTTTACCTATTTTATTGGTGACCTTGCAGGTTCCATTAAACAAGGCCTAGATTTACAAGGTGGTACACATATCGTATTAGAAGCTGAAGATACGGCACAAGGTCAAGTGACGGACGACTCGGTAGAACGAGTTATCCAAATTTTGAGCCGTCGTATTAATGAAATGGGTTTAACAGAACCTGTGGTACAACGTGAAGGTGCAAAACGTATCATTATCGAATTACCTGGTGTAAAAGATCCTGATCAAGCCATTAAAACCATCGGTAAAACAGCGGTGCTAGAATTCAAAAATGAAGCTGGCCAAACTGTTATGAATGGTAATGATTTGAAAGATGCAAAAGAGCAATTAGCACAAAGTAAAAAACCAGAAGTTGCTATCACATTAAGTGACGAAGGGGCAAAGAAATTTGCTGATTTGACAGCTGCTAATATAGGTAAACAAATTGCCATCACATTGGATGGTCAAGTTTTAACAGCACCTGTAGTACAACAAGCCATCACAGGTGGTCAAGCAGTTATTACTGGTAGCAATTCCTTGGAAGAAGCTAAGGAATTAGCCATCTTGTTACGTTCCGGTGCATTACCTGTTAAGGTTAATGTTATGGAGGTGCGTACGGTAGGTCCAACCCTTGGTCAAGATTCCAAGGATAAATCCGTTGTTGCCTTTGGTGTAGGTATCGGTGCTATTATGGTATTCTTGTTAGTACTATATCGTTTATCTGGTTTTGTAGCGAACCTTGCACTGCTCGTGTACGTTATGATTTTATTATTAATTTTAGGCCCTCATGTATTGAATGCGACTATGACATTACCTGGTATCGCCGGGATTATTTTATCCATGGGCGTCGCGGTAGATGCGAATATCCTTATATTTGAACGGTTCAAAGAAGAGGTGTTTTCCGGTAAATCCATGCGTGTATCCATGGAATCTGGTTTCAAGCGTGCCTTCGCTACTATCTTTGATGCGAATACATCCGTTATGATTACGGCTTGTATTTTGATCGCTATGGGGTCTGGCGCGGTAAAGGGATTTGCTATTAACTTGGCATTAGGTGTATTGGTTAGTATGTTTACTGCTATTACTATGAGCCGTTTATTACTTCGTATGTTGATTGAATGTAACTTTACAAGCCATCCATTCTGGTTTGGTGCGAATATTTCCCCATCCGTGAGTGCAGAGTCGTTTGCACCAAAAGTAAAAACTAAGGGAGGTAAACGCAAATGAGATTTGACGTAATTAAACATCATCGCTGGTGGTTTGCTATTTCCTCCGCATTTGTAATTCTTAGCTTGATTTCTATCTTTATGCGTGGCTTTAACTTTGGTATCGATTATACAGGTGGTACTATTGTTGAGGTTGAATTTGCCCAAAATGTTGAAGTTAGTCAAGTTCGTGATGTACTTAAAACATTTGATTTAGAGAGTGCACAAATTCAGTTGACTGGTGAAAGCGCTGAAACATCTGGAAAAGATGTTATTATTCGTACTCGTAATCTTGAGTCTACTGAAAGTGCCGCTGTTGTTGATGCCTTAACAAAAACATTGGGTGAAAATACAACAAAACGTATTGAATCTGTAGGTGCTGTTATTGGTTCTGAGGTAACACAACATGCGTTGATTAACCTTTTGGTTGCATTCGGTGCATTGGCATTGTATATTTCTTACCGCTTTGAATATCGAGTAGCAGCCGCTGCATTAGCAGCTATCTTCCATGACTTAATCATGGTATTAGGGGTATTCTCCTTCTTCCAATTAGAGATTGATGCATCCTTCTTAGCAGCAATTCTAACGGTTGTAGGTTACTCCATGAATGAATCTGTGGTTATCTTTGACCGTATTCGTGAAAATACACATACACACAAACGTACAGATACATTTGCGGATTTGGCTAATGCTAGTATCCAACAAAGTTTCCATCGTAGTTTATACACATTGTCCACGGTATTGTTTGCCTGCGTATCCTTGTACGTATTCGGTGGGGATACTACGAAAAACTTTGCCCTCTGTATGATTATTGGTTTCGTTAGTGGTGCATATTCCTCTATCTGCGTGGCTACATCCTTGTGGGCTATTTGGAAGAGCCGTAATAAAAATGACGCTCGTAACCAACAAACTGCATAATCTTTTGCTAGTAGGTGAACTAGTAGCATAGGAAAAGGGACCTCTAAGAGGTCCCTTTTGCATTTTGTATGATATCAATTAGTTTCTGACAGGCCGGTGTAATATAACGATTCTTCTCGCGAATGATAGTAATCATTCGTTTCAGGGAATAGCCTTCCAAGTCCAATAGATGCAAGCGCCCAGTTTCTAGTTCTAGCTCTACTGACCGAGGAGATAGTAATGAATATCCTGTACCAATCGTGGTAGCAGGACGCAATATTCGCAAGGACCAGGTGGATACTTATAATGAAATTTTCATGCAGCCCGTGGAGGTTTAGGCCATATTAAGGGGGTAGATTTCAATCGATTTTTATTAGATTATTTAGAGGTAAGTCCTAAAGAAGGAAACTAATGTAATAAACGCTTGACCTCATCAATATAATTACAACACAATGCAATTAGTAGCTAATATATATTGATTTACTACTTATATGATTCCTCGATTTATGAAATTTTTATTTCGTGCTTGAACCAAACATCAGGGAAGCGTACAATAATAGCATTGTTGTAATATATAAGAGGTAATTATGAAGCAAGAGAAATTATGGTCATTTGATTTTATTAATTATGGCATGAGTAGCAGTGTGTACTATATGACGCAGTATATTCTGGTTACAGCATTGCCGATTATCATCATTTCTGAGTTAAATGGAACGGCTATTGATGCGGGGCTCGCGATGGCCTACTTTCAGGTGGGGACTATCATTTTTAGGGCTTTTGCAGGGCGATTGGTAGATAGTTTTGATAAACGTATTATTCTGTTTTTTTCTACCCTACTATTTTTTGCGATCATGGCAGCCTTTAATTTTGTATCATCCATGGATGGCATATTCTTACTCCGTGGGATTCATGGTGCGGCCTTTGCCTTGGTCACCACTATTTTACCGACATTAATCGTATTAGTACTACCAAAAGGCCGTAAGGGTGAAGGGATTAATATGTTTGCCATCTTTAGTAATGTGGCCATGGTACTTGGTCCTGCGCTAGGTCTATTTATTTTACAAGAGTTCGGTAGTCATAATTTGTATATTATGCTAACAGTTATTACTTTGTTAGCGTTAGTACAAGCTAATTTGAAACTATTACCAGCTGAATTGCCTAAACCACATGTAAAGATGAAAAAGGGCTGGGGCATCAATCAGCTTATCGAACCACGTAGTTTGCCATGGGCGGTGATGGCACTGTTCATGGGGTTTACCTATTCTAGTGTACTCGTATTTATTCCTATTGAATTAAATAGTCTTGGGGCTAGCAGTTGGGCTAGTCTATTCTTTGCATTATTTGCGGTCATGATTATAATTAGTCGCCCTATTGTGAGTAAACTCTATGAAAGCAAAGGACCCGCCTTTATTATTTATCCAGGCCTCACTATCTTTTGTTTAGGTCTAGTATTATTAGGTGTTACAAATAACCCGATACTCATCATGGTGGCAGCACCACTAGTAGGTCTTGGCTATGGGGCTGTACAACCGGCATTTCAAGCGCTAGCTGTACAAGCGGCACCTATAGAACGAGCTGGAATGGCCACGGCAACGTATTTTCTAGCCTTCGATATTAGTATTGGCCTTGGCTCTGTGTTGATGTCCTATGCGGCGAATAGTATGGGATTCCTTGATACATACAAGGTAAATGCCCTTATTGTAGTAGGAGCGTTCTTGTTATATCATTTGGTGATTAAAGATACCTATAGACAAGAGGTAGAGGAGATTCCTTTATAATGGAGAATGAGAAATTATGGTCTCCGGCCTTTTTAGGATATGGGGGAAGTAATAGCATATTTTATATGACCCAATATATGATGATCACTACATTGCCCATCATTATTACTAGTGACCTCAAGGGTAGTGCTATTGAGGCGGGTATGGCAATGACGTACTTTCAGATAGGAACCATCTATGTAGACCGTTTGCGGGACGGCTCATCGATGGTGTGAATAAACGGACTATATTGATACTTTCAACATCTTTGTTTTTCTTTATCATGGGGGCATTTAATTTTGTTTCGTCTATGGGGGAAATATTTTTTCTCCGTGGCATTCATGGCATCATATTTGCGTTAGCGACGACCGTGGTGTCGACGTTAGCGGTAATCGTATTACCGAAACATCGTAAAGGTGAGGGAATTAACATGTTTGCGGTGTTCTCGAATATTGCTATGGTTCTGGGGGCCAGCTATTGGTTTATTGGCACTTGATCAATATGGCACGAACACTCTCTTTATGGTAGTAACAGGTATGACCTTCTTTGCTATGATTGTGGCAAATTTAAAAACCTTGCCATTACGATTAGCGTTGCCACAACGTAAAAAACAACAATGTTGGGAACTATCTACGTTTATTGAGCATCGTAGTTTGCCCTGGGCTTTGATGGGCTTATTTGTAGGATTTTGTTATTCAGGGGTGCTCGTATTTGTACCAATCGAATTAAATAGCCAAGGTATAGGAACCTGGGCGAGCTTATTCTTTGGACTCTATGCGTGCATGAGTATAGTGAGCCGCCCGATGGTAAGTAAAATCTATGAACATGAACGAAAAGGACCAGAGTATGTAGTGTATCCAGGACTTATATTGTTTGCTATTGGTATAGCTATATTAGGTCTAACTAGCTATCCGTATGGTATAGTAGTAGCAGCACCGATTATTGGGCTCGGTTATGGCATGGCTCAACCAGCCTTTCAAGCATTGGCGGTTGAATCAGCACCTATTGAGAGAGCTGGCGTAGCTACGGCGACGTATTTTTTGTCACTAGATATTAGTGTTGGTGTAGGCTCTGCACTGCTAGCCGTGGCAGCCCAAATACTAGGGTTTCAGGATACTTATAAAATGATTGCTGGGATTGTGATTGTTGCATTAGCACTGTATCACTTCTTTATTAAATATACATATCAGAAACAAACAATATAATCCACCATTAATCTAGGTAGTCGTGGATATGATAAAGGCGTTTTACTAGCATCCTTATATGATGAAAGTAAAACGTCTTTATGGTATATAGTGGAATGGTTATATAGGAGCTAGAGGTTATTATTCCGCTAGAATCGGGCTTTAGATAAGTGTGACAGAAAAAATGATGAAAAAGTGAAATTAGGTGTTGACGTTTTGGTGAAAAGTGATTATAATATTAAAAGTCGCTGAGATATGTGGCTTTATATTTTATCAAAAGTTGACTTGAAATTTACAAAAAAAGATTTCAAAAAAGTACTTGACGAAATATCTGAGACTTGATAGAATAATCAAGTCGCCAGTTGGCAGCGCTAAGCTGAAAACACGGCGCAGATCTTTGAAAACTGAACAATGATAGGTAATCATTTCGAGAGAAATGAACATATGCCAGAGTGCGGGTTTCATACAATGAAACCAACCAAAAAAATCAAGTTGCTATCAGCAACGACAACAAAAAATGAGCTATTCAAATAGCTTCAAGATATCTTGGAGAGTTTGATCCTGGCTCAGGACGAACGCTGGCGGCGTGCTTAACACATGCAAGTCGAACGAAGAGAGATGGGAGCTTGCTCCTATCAATCTTAGTGGCGAACGGGTGAGTAACGCGTAATCAACCTGCCCTTCAATGGGGGACAACAGTTGGAAACGACTGCTAATACCGCATACGATCAAAATTCGGCATCGAGTTTTGATGAAAGGTGGCCTCTA
>NZ_JAWJZB010000009.1:0-130101 GCF_032970865.1 Veillonella absiana
TGGAGCACTTTGATTTCGCATCGATCTTCAAATCTTAAGTGTTGTCCTCTTTCGCGAGGTAGGGTATTAATGGTATTATTTAGGTAGTCCATAGTGATTGCCTCCGGTTAATTTTGTGTCGTGACTTAATTTTACCATTGATGCAATCCTATGGATCTTTTTATTTAGTTTTAGTGTTCAATTTCATTCTACAATTTACGGACACACTCCCACTGCGAATTTGTGCAGAGCACAAAGAGCCACGTCTGTGTCCATAGCTCTAACACACGAATACCCTGAGAGCCGCAGTAACCTCCCATTCCTAGCATCTATCTTTAATTGCACGTTCACAACCGTAGTCCATAGAGCAGTATGAGCGAGCCCACCTCCACACATCCCGTAGAACGTGCCCATTCCGGCCCGCTCTACCCACGTTGCGGAAATCTCATCAACCAACCTACAGAGTACCCCAAGCGGTACAATACACCCGCGTTTCCCCGCCAGTGCCACAAAATTCCTCAAAACCTATGCATACAAAAATTTCCTCTGTATCTTATTTCAATGCGACATTACGCCGAAGGCGTTTAGGAGCGAGAAAAAGATATAGAGAAAATTTTGCCATTGCATTAAATTTGAGAATTTACTATAAATGACCTTTTGCAGTCAATTGATCCACATTAATTTTGATGACAGCCGTTGATTTGTGCGCACTATTAATGTATTTCATGCCTGGCTCCATAAAGTCAGCAGAATATTTATCTAAAAATAGTTTTAGTGCATAGCCCCATTCCTCAGCATCACTAGGAATGATTTCGGCAGTACCTGTGATTATAACACTTTTATATTTCGTACTAAATTTATCTGGCAATGTTTCCACATCAGTGACCACGCTAAATGATACATTTGGATTTGCCATGATGTTATCGATTTTTTGACCCGTTGTGGTGCCATGTACATACACAGCTTTGCCATCATATACATAGCTAATTGGCAAAGAATACGGAACGCCGTCCTTATTTACAGTAGCTAATGTGCCAAATAACGCTTGTTCCATCACCTCTGGGATTAATTCAACAGGTAATTCTCTATCTTTTCTACGCATCATTTCACCTAATAATTTATTACTACTCAAATTTTCTACAGCTAGTACATCCAATTACTAATTGTCATCCTCTATTTATTTTCTAAGAACCCAAATAATTCCATGCGATTCACCAATGCTTTGTAATACTCCTCAGCCATAGCCTCATAGTTTTTCGGATTACCACTGCCATCACCGAATGCAGTTGCAATGATCTCCTTCTTCAACTCCGTCTTGGTTTTTGATTCTTTCAACAATGTCATAAAACTAAGGTCCTCCTCGGTTACATCACCGATGGCCTCGTTGTATGGCGTGCCCGGATACATAAACCCTTTAGCCGCTCCGTTCACCACGGATTTCACGAACGTAACAAAACGCTCAGGCACATAGGATTTGTTATCCACGTATTTCGGTTTTTCCACCTTGGTGAAAGCAAATCGAATGCCCCCACGAATCATATGGTCTAGCACCATTTGATACAAATTCTCCTCATGCATAGCCTCTACCGTTTGGCTTTTGGATTTCATGTCAGCTTTCAAAAGGGCCATAGCCTCCGCCATGGTGAAAGTTTGGTGCCCTTGCATCAACGCATGGAATACAGATTTCACAACTTGATCCTCGAAGGAACCAAGGAATTCTTCCTCAAAGAGGATGTCGTAATAGAACTCATCCATGACAGCTTTCACAAGGTCATTATCCGTTGGAGTAACAGTACTACTAGTCTCATCATCAATGGATATACCATTAAATGTATCGCTAATCGCATAATTAACGCTTTCTACAGCGCTATTTTTACAAATAATGGATTTTCTAAATTGCGTATCCAGAACGAAGTCCACATATTGCTCTAATACCACTTGATTGGCCACACCATCCGCACCGATTTGGCAGACTGAGCCGTTCATCAATTCGCCCGCAACAGGATTCAAGGATACTAATTTTTCAGCTAGCACAATGTCCAAGCGTTTTACCATGGACAATGTTAAATCCGCATCGCACACATAGCTCAAGCCGTGTTCCGCTAAATGGTCAACAAATTGATGGAAATACACAGGGTCATTATTGGGTTCCAAATGATCATGACCTACATAGTAATCATGTTTCTGCACAGTTTGGCGAAGGGCATTTAAGAATTTAGCATTTTTCTTTTGCAAATCATCATAATTGAGAATTTGAGCACCTACCACACTGGCCACGTATTTGCCACGTTTCACCTTATCACCATGGCTGAGCTCAGGGCGAGATTTATTGGCGAACAACATGAGCTGACGCACTTCCTCCATCGTATGCCACCCAGGATACGTATTATAGGATACATAGGCGATGCCATTATCTACTAGATTTTCTGAAATCACGCGGAGCATGGCATCTTTCACATCGTCGTTTACCCAGGAATACGTACCATGAGCGATGATGTAATCAAATTGTCCAAAATCTGCGTCAATATCAAGAATATCCTTTTGCACGAGTTGTACATTATTTAGTCCCATTTCAGCAATGATAGCTTGCCCTTGTTCCACTTGACTCGTAGACAATTCCACGCCTGTGAAAGTCGCCTCAGGATGATACACCGCTTGAGAGATAATATTCCCACCAAAGGTAGACCCTAGCTCCAATACGCGAGCCGTTTTAGCAGGTGGTGGTGTTAATCCCAACAAACGAGCATGGGCTTCTAAATAAGTTGGCGTAGTATAGGGAAACGGTTGGGAGGTGTATCCCAATTCACGGTAAATCTCTTGTTGTTGATCATCTTTGCTCATTATGTCCTCAATTTCTATATTATATCAGGGGTATATCATTCTACTTACTTCAAGTAGTGTCAGGAATATTGCAGAGTTAATTCAAATAGCTTTGCAAGGTCTGTTCAGTTATTTCAAATAGGCTTGGAAATCTCGTTCCAATCGTTCCAAACTAGATTTGATCTGTTCCGTACGTTTTGCAGTTGTTTGTTCTTGTTTCGCCACTTGTGCTTTGCTTTCACGAATCATGCGATCCACCTCAGCTGGTTGTGGACCACCTTTGGTAGCACGGCGTTCTACAATGCGGCGTGGGTTGAGGACCTCTCTAAATTGGCTTTCACTAAGAGGGAAAGTACGAGGAGCCTCAGAAATATCTGCATGGGCAATATCCTCAGCGTAAATTCGTTGAATTTCAGCATATGGGAAATCTGTTGGATGGTAATCGTTGGCACGCGCCACCGTTACCATATCGGAGGCCACGTGATGACCAACGCGGAATGGAATATCGTAATCACGCATCAATGTATCTGCTAATTCTTGAGAGGCTGTCCAATCTAGGTTCAGTTCTTGTTCTGCCCGAACTGGATCGATTTGTAAAGCCTGTAGTACATCATCAAATTGATCTAGCAATTTTGCTGTATCGCGGACCATTTCCACGGTTAATGGACTGCGGGAGTCAATAAGTCCAGGAGTCGTATTATGGGTACAAATAATAGCACCTTGTGCATCACCTACAATAGTAGATGCATCCATACGCGTATTATTCAAAATACCAGGATTACGTTTTTGTGGCATCGCACTGGATACATAGGTATTCTTGCCCCCTTCTTGTAAGAGAATCCGTGGATGTGGTTGCGCATATTGAGTCATCAAATCCTCAATAAAATTGCCCACACGAATAGCAATCGGTGTTACCACACCAGCCGCCTCTACAGGGTATTCTAATGTATACAGTTGCGTTGCATCATAGGAGTTGTCAAAAACACTATCAAATCCTAAGTAACTCGCCATGCGTTCACGATTGAGTGACCAACCTGTACCATTTAATACCATGGATCCCATAGGGCTGCGATTAATATGGTCATACATATGATCAATGCGTTCATAATCACGTTCAAATCCTGTCGCAAAGGCCTGTAAATAAATTACCATTATGAATAACTGTTTGCAACGCCTTCGCAAAATCAGCACTATATTTCTTGTCTAATAAACCTTCATCAGTGTTGATAATGATAGATGCCTTATTGATTTGTCCTAACCAATAGAAATTATCGTGCTTCTTGGAGAGATCTTTCTTTGTGTCTTCACTCATTCTTTGTACCCCCTGTTGGATCGTTGATTTAGTAACTTGAGATGTTGTTGCTACCACTGCATCAGCTGCGAAACTCCGTGGCGCCCCTGCAAATGAAGTTGTTACGAGTAATGTTATAAGACCTAACAAATATTTACGTTTCATAAACCTCTCCTACTCTATATACACATCCTAAATCATACATTCTAAGCATTATACGTTTATTATACCAAAAAAGGTGCCCTCTTTCGAGGACACCTTTTCTATTAGAACGTATCTAATTCGTAGATATCACTAGAGAGTTGTTGCCAACTCACCTAGCCTATATTTAGTTGAATTATTTTACGTCTTCAAAACCTTTTTGTAAGCGTACATAGCTTAAGCGACGTTCTTTAGCATCTTGTTCTGTTTTAGCGAACAATTCTTCAGCAACATCTGGAGCTGCTTTAGTTAAGGATGCGTAACGTACTTCGCCTTTCAAGAAGTCTTGGAAGGATTCAGTTGGTTCTTTGGAATCCAAGGAGAATGGATTTTTACCTTGTTCTTTAAGAGCAGGGTTGTATCTGTAAAGATCCCAGTAACCAGCTGCAACTGCTTTGCGTTGTTCTTCTTGAGCTTTACCCATACCAGCTTTAATACCATGGTTGATACATGGGCTGTAAGCGATGATCAAGGAAGGACCTGGATAAGCTTCTGCTTCTGTGATAGCTTTCATCATTTGGTTTTTATCTGCACCCATAGCGATTTGAGCTACGTATACATAACCATAGGACATTGCCATCATGCCAAGGTCTTTTTTCTTAGTACGTTTACCAGAAGCTGCGAATTGAGCAACTGCTGCTACGTTTGTAGATTTAGACGCTTGACCACCAGTGTTGGAGTATACTTCAGTATCGAATACGAAAATGTTAACGTCTTCGCCAGAAGCTAATACATGGTCAACACCGCCGAAGCCGATATCGTATGCCCAACCGTCACCACCGAAGATCCAGTGGGAACGTTTAACCAAGTATTGTTTTTTAGCAACGATTTCTTGAAGTTCAGGAGTTGTAGCACCTTCAGCTTCGATTGCTGCTAACAAACGATTTACACGGTCACGAGAACCAGCACCTTGTTGAGCTTTTTCTGCCCAATCTTCAAGAGCTGCTTTCAATTCGCCAGTTGCAGTAGCTGCAGCTGCTACAGCAGTTGCCACTAATTGCTCACGAACTTTTTTAGTACCGATGTACATACCATAGCCGTATTCAGCATTATCTTCGAACAAGGAGTTTGCCCAAGAAGGACCTTGACCTTGTTGGTTAGTTGTGTATGGAGAAGCTGGCATGGAAGCACCCCAGATAGAGGAACAACCAGTAGCATTCGCAATCATCATACGATCGCCGAACAATTGAGTAATCAATTTAGCGTAAGGAGTTTCACCACAACCTGCGCAAGCGCCGGAGAATTCGAATAATGGTTTTTCAAATTGGGAACCTTTAACTGTGTCTTTTTTCATTGGGTTAGCTTTTGTAGGAAGAGCTACACCATATGCCCATGCTTCTGCTTGTTCGATTTCGCTGTCGATGGAAGTCATTACGATAGCTTTACCTTTAGGGGATGGACAAATGTCAACACAGTTACCGCAACCTAAGCAGTCCAATGGGGATACTGCGATGCGGAATTTAAGATCTTTAGCACCAAGTGCATCGATAGTGTCGAAGTGTGCAGGAGCTGCTGCTACTTCTTCTTCTGTCGCTAAGATAGGACGAATTGTAGCATGTGGACACACGATGGAACATTGGTTACATTGGATACAGTTTTCAGGCAACCATTTTGGAACGAATAATGCAGCACCGCGTTTTTCGTAAGCTGCAGTACCTGCAGGTAATGTACCATCTTCGTAACCTTCAAATGTGGATACAGGTAAATCATAACCAGCTTGTGCATTGATTGGTTGTGCAATATTTTGTACGAAAGATGGGCAAGTTTCGCAACCAGGTTTAGTTGCTTTAGTACCTTCTTCTACAGCATTTTTCCAGTCTGCAGGAACGTCAACTTTTACAAGTGCATCAACACCAGCGTCGATAGCAGCATTGTTCATGTCAACGATATTTTGACCTTTTTTACCATAAGAAGTTACTACGGAATCTTTCAAGTATTTGATTGCTTCATCAACAGGGATGATTTCAGTCAATTTGAAGAATGCAGCTTGAGTTACCATGTTGATACGACCGCCCAAACCGATTTCGGAAGCGATTTTCGCAGCATTGATGATGTAGAAATTCAATTCTTTTTCAGCAATTTCGCGACGTAATTTAGCAGGTAAATGTTCTGTCAATTCTTCTGGAGTCCAAGTACAGTTCAATAAGAATGTACCACCTTTTCTGATACCACGAATCAAATCGTAGTCATGTACATAGGATTGACGATGACATGCAACGAATTGAGGTTCAGTAATCAAGTAAGGTAAGTTGATTGGGTTTTTACCAAAACGAAGGTGAGACATTGTTACGCCACCAGATTTTTTGGAGTCATAATCGAAGTATGCTTGTGCATACAAATCAGTGTGGTCACCGATGATTTTGATAGCAGATTTGTTCGCACCAACAGTACCGTCAGAACCGAAGCCCCAGAATTTACATTCGGATAGGCCTTCAGTATTAACGTCTACACCTTGAGCGCGTTCCAAGGATAAGAATGTAACATCATCATTGATACCCAATGTGAAGAATTTTTTACCGCTTTCAGAAGCCAAGTTATCAAATACTGCAACAACATCTGCAGGGATGATATCTTTGGAGGACAAGCCATAACGACCAGCGATAACTTTTACATTCAAACCACCGTCAACAACTGCTGCTTGAACGTCTAAGAACAATGGTTCAGCTAATGCGCCTGGTTCTTTTGTACGGTCAAGAACTGCAATGCGTTCAACAGTTTTAGGAAGTGCTTTTAACAAACGATCAGTAGCAAATGGGCGGAACAAATGAACGTTGATGAAACCAACTTTGCGACCCAATTTGTTTAAGTAATCAACAGTAGATTCTACTACTTGTGCGGAAGAACCCATAGTTACGATTACGTCAGTAGCATCAGGAGCACCGATGTAATTGAACAATTGGTAGTTAGTACCAGCCAATTTGTTAACTTCGCCCATGTAATGTTCTACAACGTCTGGAAGAGCTAAGTAGAATTTGTTGGATGCTTCACGATGTTGGAAGTAAACGTCAGGGTTTTCTGCAGTACCACGAGTTACAGGAGCATCTGGATTCAATGCACGTTCACGGAACGCTTGAACTGCTTCCATATCTACTAATGGTTTTAAATCTTCATAATCCCAAATTTGAATTTTTTGAATTTCGTGGGAAGTACGGAAACCGTCGAAGAAGTTGATGAAAGGTACACGAGTTTTGATAGCTGTTAAATGTGCTACTGCGCTCAAGTCCATAACTTCTTGTACGGAAGATTCAGCTAACATAGCACAGCCAGTTGCACGAGCAGCCATAACGTCTTGGTGGTCACCGAAGATCGCCAAAGCATGTGCAGCTAATGCACGAGCAGCAACTTGGAATACACCTGGAAGTAATTCACCAGCTACTTTGTACAAGTTAGGAATCATCAATAACAGACCTTGGGAAGATGTGAAAGTAGTTGTTAAAGCGCCTGCTTGTAAGGAACCGTGAACTGCGGCAGCAGCAGCAGCTTCAGATTGCATTTCTACAACTTGAACTGTGTTACCGAAGATGTTTTTACGACCAGATGCAGACCATTCGTCAACGTGTTCTGGCATTGGAGAAGATGGAGTGATTGGGTAAATCGCTGCCACTTCTGTAAAACCATAAGATACGTGAGCAGCCGCTTGGTTGCCGTCCATAGTTTTAAATTTACGACTCATGTGATTATTGCCTCCTTAAACATAAAGCAAAATAAAGTACACTTGCTTAACCTATTATAATGTATAGGAATAATAACCATTACAAACTTGCGCACATCGCAAAATAATGCAATAATATATATGTTATATATTATTAGCATTATATTGTTTTGTGCTAGTTTAATGGAGCACAACCTATAATTCCTAATATCATAACTTGATACAGCCTTGTACCTTAATTATAAACTTTCAAGGCCTGTAGTTGCAATACAAACAAGGGTCGAAGCCTTGCCAATTCCGCGACTTATGATTTACATTTAATCATGGTTAATTGCAATTAAGTAATGCTAAGTAATATTGGTTCTCATTTATGCGTTCAGATTACTTATAACCCGTAGTTATGTTTCAGGGGGTGTCCTATGGATTTTCACCATTTAAAATATTTTGTTGAAGTTGCTGACCAAAAGAGTTTCAGTAAAGCCGCTCGCAACTTACACATTTCACAATCAGCCATCAGCCGTACTATTAAAGCCTTAGAAGACGAACTAGGGGTAGTGCTCTTTATGCGTAATGCTAAATCTGTGGAATTGACTGATGGTGGTACCATTTTCCTTACTCATGCTAAACGTGTAGTATTCATGTTCGAACACTTAAAAACTGATTTTGAAAATGAATTTAGATTAGAGCAAGGTTCTATCAGAATTGGTATTCCTCCAATCACTGATGCACCAATTTTTGCGCAGCTATTAGGTGAGTTCAAAAAGGTATATCCTCAAATTGAATTAGAATTATACGAGCAAGGCTCCAAGAAGGTTGAAATTAGTGTCCAAGAAGGTTTGATTGATATTGGTATCATTTGTACAAGACCAAATCCAAAAGAATTCGAATTTTTCTATCTTACTAGCGATCCTTTAGCTGTAATCTTGCCAAAGAGTAGTTCTCTAGCAAAAGAAAAAGAATTAAGACTAGAACAACTTTCAGAAGAAGCCTTTGTATTACACAAGGATGATTTCAATTTACATGATGAAATCATTAAGGCTTGCAAACATGCTGGGTTCCAACCTCATATCGTATTTGAGACGAGCCAACGCGATTTGATGTTACAAACTGTATCTGCTGATTTGGCTATCGCTATGTTACCAAGTCGTCTCTGTCCTACTGAAGGAGAGAATACTGAAGTAGGTTCCAAAGTTGTAGTACGTCCACTCGTTCCAGAAATTACACATACATTGTATGTTATCTGGAAAAAAGGTCACTACCTCTCCCACGCTTCTCGTTTATGGCTTGATTTTGTTAATTCTAAATTACCATTACCTGGTTTCCATCCTGAGGAACAAAACTAATGATTCAAAACAACGGGCTCGCATCAAAATTGCGGGCCCTTTTGAAAGCAAAAATGACACCGCTCTGGATTGCTATATTAATCCTTGCCGGCGTCGTCATATATCAACAAGTGATGATAGTGGCTTTGCTAGATCAACATGCGCTAGACCATGACACGAGTGATGTATACAGTTATGAAAGTCGCATTACCAATCTCGAAGGTCGTAGCAACATGCACGGTAGCATGATTGATGATATTAATAAACAAATCTTCTATCTTCGCTCGGACAGTGCCAAATTCGACTGGGAAATTAAACAACTGCAATGGCAATTCCCAGACCTTCAAGTCAAACCACCAGCCGCCAAGGTTAATCATGAGTTAGACTTTGATGCTAATCCGGGCAAAGTACCGGATGTAAAAAAACTCTAAAACTATAAAAGGGTATTAGCTTACGATGACATACATCTAAGGCTAACACCCTTTTTCTATTTTAATTTAAACGCTACCCAGATAGCAGCCACAATGAACAACAGACCTGATGCCCAGAACAATGTGGTAAACCCTAAAAGAGCCATCAGATTCGATCCACAAACAGCACCGATAAAATAGCCAAAGAATTGACATGACTGATTGTAGGCAAATACCTGGCCTGACAATGCTTTATCAATTTTTGATGCCAAAAACGTATTCAACGCCGGCAACATGCCGCCAAGGCCTAAACCTTGCAAGAATCGAACGGCTGCCAATTGATACACATCGGTTACATAAGCTTGAGGAATATTTAATACCCCCACATAAATCAAACTCGTGATTAAAACCTTTCGAGCCCCAATACGATCAACTAATCCGCCTATGGGAGAACTACTTACTAATTGCGCTAGGCCCATCATAGAAAAAACAGCCCCGGCAATAAATCCAAGGTTTTCCGTTTCTGGTGGTACAATGCCCTTAATATATACCGCAATAATTGGTTGCAGGGACATAATACAAATGGCATAAATAAAAGACGTAATACACAATGCCACTATGGCATCAAACTCTGGTAAGGCCACTTTCAACTGTTTAAAAGTTAATGTCACCTTATCCTTATTAGGAACATAGTTTTCATGTATAAATAAATATGACAAAATAAATGCAATGAGCATCAAACAGCCTACAAGAATAAAATCATTACGGATACCAATTTCATCCGCAATATAGCCCCCTATTAATGGACCTACCAAACTACCACTTAATTGGGCTGAAGCAAGCAATCCCAATGCCCATCCCGTATGATCCAATGGCGTTTCCGCAGCAATTAACGTAATACATGCTGTATAAAAGCCACTTACTAACCCTTGAATCAAACGCATAAATACAACACCTTCTGGGGTATGTTGAAAAGCAATGATAAAATTACATATAGCCATACCAAAGCTTGATCGAATCAACGTAATCTTTCGGCCATGCTTATCAGCCATCCGCCCCCAAAATGGAGCCGACAAACAAACCACCAAATAAGTAACACCCGTGGCCAAGCCAGCCCAACGAGCTAACTCCTCTGCAGACTCTACACCCATCTCATGAAAATATAATGGTAAGATTGGTGATAATTGACTCACCCCAAAGGATGTACAAAACGTACACAAGAAGGATATGTATACCGTACGTTTCCAATCCTCCAAAACAAGCCCTCCTCTTGCCTCATACTACTAACTACTTAAGCCCAGCAATTCCATCATTTTACATTCTATAAGTATAATTATACACGAAATAAATAAACACCGCTATTGTAGAACTGAGTCAATGACCCGTTTAGGGCCGAGGCACACTAACCTATCAGCACTATAGCAGAAGCTAACCCAATGGCTAGCTTCGCTAGCCGAGGGCACCGTACCAAAATAGCGCTATCGTCGAACTGAGCCTATGACCCGTCTAGGGTCGAGGCATGCACGATAGATAATGCGACCGCAGGGAGCGAAGTACACCTACAATCCTTTGCCGTAAATATCGTCAGTGTCCCGTTCAATACGAAATGGTTCACGGTGGGGCCCATGTCCCCTTTGGGGACGAGGCCCCGCCTAGAACCATTTCACCCACCTAGAGTGCGACTCGTAGAATACCGCGCGCTACCGTTCATGGCGTCGTGCGTAAACCGTGAACCCCCTATCAGCGCGTCACCGCAAAACACCTCGGAGATAACCCAGAATTGCCTTAACTCCCCCTAGCCGTACATTACATCCAATACCAAAACACCCCGTGTTCCGGGGCTTGGCGAACTTTACACTTCAGTGTAGAGAGCCAAATCCGGAGCACGGGGTGTTTGTATCAGCACTCACCCAACGGGGAGTTAAGCAATTCTAGCGTTATCGCAGATACCGTATTGCCGTTACACCTTATAAAGGTTTACGAACAACGTCCAAAATAGTACCATCGCGGTATTCAACGATAGCCACGATATCTTCGTCTTTGTCGGACACAGGAATATCTTGTGGTGTACCTACAAGATCATATGCCATTTGTTGCAATTCTTGAATTGTGTAAATTGGCAAGTTGCTGTCTGCAAATTTTTCAACCAAGTCTTGACGAGCTGGATTGATAGCGATACCGTATTCAGTTACCAATACGTCAACGGAAGTACCAGGAGTGATTACTGTGGATACTTTGTCACGAATCATTGGCAAACGACCACGAATCAATGGGCAAGTGATAACTGTGCATTTTGCACCAGCTGCTGTATCGGAGTGACCGCCAGAAGCGCCCATCAATACACCATTGGAGTCAGTCATAACGTTTACGTTGAAGTCAACGTCGATTTCAGTAGCGCCCAAGAAAACTACGTCTAAGTAGTTAGTTGTGCAATCTGTCCAAGGGTTCGCGTACATAGAAGCGCTCATTTCGATATGTGCAGGGTTAGCATGCAAGGATGCTGCTGCAGTAGTGTCGAATGTTTGAGTGTCATAGATAGCTTTAATCAAGCCTTCTTCAAGCATACCGCTAAGAACACCTGTAGCACCACCAATAGCAAAACCAGCAGTTTCACCACGTTTGCGAAGTTTTTCAGCGATGAATTTAGCCACAGTCAATGGAGCACCACCAGCACCTAATTGGAATACAAAGCCTTCACGAATGATATCCGCTTGATCCAAAAATTCGCCAGCTAATTCAGCGATTTTAATTTGAATAGGGTTTTTAGTGAAACCAACAGCACCGGATGCAATACCAGCTGGATCACCAATTTCATCAACTACAACTACGTAGTCTACATCAGTTTGAGGAACGGAGTATGGATATACATAGTCAACCAAGTTATCAGTGATAACTACAGTTTTATCAGCATATTTTGCATCAACCATAGCATAACCCATAGCACCACATGCAGATTTACCCATCATACCTGTGCAGTTACCACGAGGATCTGCAGTAGAAGCACCCATGAATGCTACATCGATATGAACTTCGCCACATTCAATAGCACGAGCACGACCACCATGAGAACGAATCACTACAGGGCGTTTTAACACGCCAGGATTTTGTGTCAAGAATTTACCCAAACGATCACGAAGACCAGATGTTTCAATAGCTGTTACAGTACCATCTTGGATCATTTCAACCAAAAATTCATGACATGGGGACAAGGAACTGGAAGCGATTGTGATATCTTTGATACCTTTTGCTTGGATACGTTCCATAACCATTTTCATAACATAATCGCCATTGCGGAAATGATGGTGGAAAGATAATGTCATACCATCTTTTACGCCTGCTTTTTCGATTGCTTCATCGATGGAAGCCAAGATTTTATTGTCACCAACACGAGTTGTGTGAACTGGTTTACCTGCACGGGATGCTTTTGCTTCAATAGCAAATTCACCTTGGTATACTTCACGACCTTCTAATGCTGGAATATTTGTTGGAATATCGCACCCTACTTTATTTAACATCGTATTCTGCTCCTTCCTCTAATTCAACTTTAATACCTGCTGCACGAGCTTTATCAACAACACGTTGTGCACGAACTACGATAGGACCGTCAATCATTTTACCGTCTACACTAATAACGCCTTTGTTGTTGCGCAATGCGTCAGCATAGCTGTTCAATACTTTCACAGAGTGAGCAATTTCTTTTTCATCTGGTGTGAAGATTTCATGTACCATTTTAATTTGGCTAGGGTGAATACAAGACTTACCATCGAAACCAAGGGATTTTATGAAAGCTACTTCTTCCTTGAATCCTTCTGGATCTTTTACGTCGGAGAATACTGTATCTACGCAACGGATACCAGCTTCACGAGCTGCATGAAGAATAGTTTGACGAGCAAACAACAGTTCTACAGCTGGTTTGGATTTACCCGTACGGATGTCTGCACGATAGTCTTCGGCACCAAGAGCGATACCAACTACGCGAGGGCCAGCACAAATTTCACGAACGTTGTACAAACCTTTAACGGATTCGATAGCAACGATAATATTGATTGTACCTTCTTCCCAACCATTAGCTTTTTCTACTTCTTCAATTTTTTTTGCTACGATTTCAACTTCGGATACGTCTTCAGTTTTAGGTAAACGAATCAAATCAGGTTTTGCAGGAATAATAACATCCATATCATCATAACCAAATGGTGTTTGAGTTGGATGGTTAATACGAACTACTGTCTCTGCTCTGAAAGTGCGGGATTTCAAAGCTTCTGCTGTCAATAGACGAGCTGTATCTTTTTCAGTGATAGCTACGGAGTCTTCGATATCGAACATGATACTATCAGAACCGTGGATATCAGCACTGTTGATCATTTTAGGAGTATTGCCTGGTACGAACATCATAGAACGAGACAAACGTTTTTTAGCTGCTTCAGTTAATGCACTCATTATGCTTTACTCCCCCTTTCCAAGGCACCCAATACGCGGGCTTTAATTGTGTAGTCCCAAGCATTTTTGTCGGCTACAGTTAATTTAACACCATCGAACCCAGATTCTTTTACTGTGTTCAAAATCAATTCTCTGATTTGTTCGCCGTATTGACGCATAACTTTGGAAGTCAATTCAAGTTCGATGCCGCTAGCAATCGGTTCAACCGTTACTAATGCATCATTTTTTTCGTCGAAGCCAGCTTGCGCAGCTTTCACTAATTTAGCCATGTTGCATCCTTTCATACATACTAAAATAATAATGATTCAACTAATTATAAATGCAATAGGTAGTAAATGAATCAGCCAACAGATATCAGCAATTATTTACTACCTATTATAAGTAATTTGATCCTATGAAAGTCATTAAATGACACTCAGAAAACCAATTTCTTAACTCACAAAATTTGGCTCTGCATCTATATTTCTATTATACTGTGTTTCCCTATTCAAGAAAAATAGAACGCATTTATAGGTGGTCATAAAAACTTTTATTACCACAAGCCAAAGAATTCGGGTCATTTCATCCCCATCCATCTCAACTAATGGTGTTGTCATTTTAATTTTACTCATACGAAACCTCACTCTTTCTCTTAGGTATCCAAATTCACAAAAATAATATGATACCTTATCAAATAAGCTCCATTACATTCACATATATCATATTTAATATGATTTTAGTTTATCACCGTAACAAAACTTTCACCAATACAAATAAACTGAATAATCCATAAGCAAGATTTATAGCTCATCTGAAAGCCACCCAATAAACCTAAAAAGTACATAATTGCTCTATGATATAGAGAATAAATGGTTCAAAAAAACTGCCCTTAGAAAATTCTAAGAGCAGTTTTTGTATGTTACTATATAATCTTAGTCTTCATCATATAACAATATATACTATGAAGTCTAATCAGCTATGCTATCCTAACATTCACTGATGTAGTTTTAATTAGATTGTGAATAAACCTAACATTGCACCAGTTGCTAAGGAAATTAAGGACAAGATGAATAATCTTGGAGCACAGAATTTCAACATATCTTTGATTTCTACGCCAGCCAAACCACAAGCCAAGAATGTAGTTGCAGCATGAGGAGTTACCAATACGCCGTAGTTTTTAGAAATCAACATTGCCATAGCCATGTTATGACCATCAACACCGAAGTTTTCACCTACGCTAATAGCCAATGGTAATAAACCAAAGAAGTAGGAGTCAGTACCTAACAACATACCGATTGGCACACCAAGGATACCAAATACAGTTTGTAAATGACCACCGATAGCTTCTGGTACTAAACCAATTAGCAAAGTAGCCATGGATTCCATCATTTTTGTACCACTCAATACGCCCAAGAATACACCAGATGCCAACAAGATCATAGGCATTGTTAACGCTGTATCAGCATGCATTTTGATAGCTTTGGATTGCGCTTTTGCACCAGGGAAGTTGATGATCAACGCCAATGCCAAACCTAACATGAACGCACCGTACAAAGGAATTTTAGTGAAGCAAAGAAGACCAATTACACCAAGAGTGATGATCAAGTTAACCCAGATCAATTTAGGCCGTTTCATTTCATCGAAATCAGCTTGGGATGGACCAATGTTGTCACCTTCATCAATAGTACTATCAAGAAGAGCTGCTTCGCCTGTTGGATTAAGACCCGCGCCACGGCGTTTTTCTACCATACCCATGTAACCAGCAAATACTACTAGAATTACTAAACCTATACCTTGTAATGGAATTAATTCTTGCCATAAAGCATTAACGTCAGCGTTCAATACAACGCCTGTACGCGCTACTGGGCCACCCCATGGTACCAAGTTCATAATACTCATAGCCGCGCCGATGATTACCAATAATGTAACTGGACGGATATGCAATTTTTTATAAACAGGTAACATAGCAGGGATAGTAATAAGCAAGGTAGAAGCCAACGCACCATCCATGTGAGCGATAACGGCGATCAAGGAAGTAGCTATTGTAACAGCCATAATGTTATTACCAGCTTTTTTAGCCAACCAGTTTACCATAGGATCGAACAACCCTACATCGCCCATCAAGGAGAAGAATACGATAGAGAAAATGAACAATACTGCTGTGGACCAAGTTTTAGAAACACCTACTTTGATGAATTCAAAAATATCTTGAGGCCCGAAGCCAACAATAACTGCTGCAATAATAGGAACAATAACGAAAATAGGAACTGGGTTAGTTTTTGATTGAATCAACGCCCATACGATGGTTGCAATCATCAAAATCCCCATTACGCCGAGAAGAACTTCACCATGCATAAAAAAACCTCCAAAATTAAAAAATACCTAAAAAATAAAACAAGTAATAACTAATATTGCCATAAAGGCATACCATTTACAATTAATTAAAAATCATATTTGGTATGTTTTTATTATATATACTTTACAGATTTAATCCCAATGAAGCTTTTTTATAGGGGGGGATAAATAAAATATTTAAAAGGGTGCTTTTATAGTATCACTGTATCTATAAGACAAAGTGATGACGTCACTATATTAAAATATAATATAATGCTTACAACAGAATATATAGTTCTATCCCGTATATTCTATTCCGAGTATTCTTCAAAAATACTAGGATCCACTATATTATGCTCTGCATAGTAATCCAACACATAATCAACAAAGGTTTTTACTACAACCAGATTAATAGCTTCTTCATTGTAAATCAAATTAGTTTCTCTTGTTACCAGATTCCCAGCTTTATCACGAATTGGACTTACAAAAATATCCTTATCTTTACATGAACCAAGCCCCATATAGGTTAAAATAGACCAACCAAGGCCTTCACGAACAAAGTGGCGACAAGTAACCATAGAGTTCACATCCATAGCTACGGCCGGTTCTTTTTCAAGATGCTCTGTACACCACGTTTCAATGACGCCAGACACAGTTCCATCCGTATCATATCGAATAAATGGTACTTTTAGTAATTCTTTATGCGGTACCAAATCCTTATATACTAAGCAATACGGTTCATCCAACAAGCGAATTGTTTTACCTGTAGACATATGCCCACCACGAGCGAAAGCAATCACACATTCTCCCGTGTTAAACATCTTTACAACTTGCTGGCTAAAGGCAGTTTTCACTTGAATATTAATGTCTGGGTATAGCTCTCTAAATCGGCTCAACAGCTTTGGCAGCTCATAGTCAGCAAAATTAATAGAAGATGCAATTTTTAACGTTCCTTGTATCTTACCAGATATAGCATTTAACGCTTCACTTAGTTTTTCTTGCTCTTGTACCATGCGTTTACAGTAGTCATGATATATTTCACCTTGTGGAGTTAAAATAATCCCCTCTGCTGTACGTAATAACAATGCGTTTCCTAGTGCAGCCTCCATTTGGCGTATACGATAGCTCAATGCAGGTTGGGAGATAAATAATTTTTCTGCCGCCTTAGTCATATTGCCTTCTTCAACAACAGTAATAAAGGTTTCCCATTCTCTGTTATCCATACGGTCTCCTTTCTGTTCGATGATACATATCTAACAAGCTATCTATCAGCAAACCATGTATAAAATCATCATATTAGATCAATAAGAATAATACATAAACTAAGCTCTTACGAGCTAAATGATAAAAGAGGGAGCCTCAGCCCCCTCTACATTCTCATTAAATATTAAGTTCCTTTAGGGTCAAATTATTTTCTACCGAAAATACGCATGAACGATAAGAACAAGTTAATGAAATCTAGATACAAACTTAAAGCCCCAATTAACTCAACACGTTCCAATACGCTTTCATCCTCAGTCAAGGCCACTGCCGTAATATTTTGCTTGATACGATTTACGTCAACAGCAGTAAAGATGGAAAATACTAAAACCCCTAAATAGCCAAGAACCAAATTCCAAGTGCTACTAATATTAAAGAACATCATTGCCAAGGATACCAATACCATAGCCACCACAGCAGCTAATAAATATGGATAAAAACCAGACAAATTACATTTTACAGCCTTGCCCACAATAGCAAAGGCCACAAAAAATGCAAGCGTTCCTATGAAAGCAGGCAGTGCTGCATTCAGCCCATAGGCTAACACAATAACCATCATGGTCAAACCATTCAACATGCTATACAAGAAGAACATCGCTTTCAATGCTGTTGTACTTGCAGTCATGGCTCTCATACTGAATAAGAAAACCACACCGATTTCAACAAAAGCAATAATCTTATAATTATTTACTGCCAATCGCATCCAGTCGGAGTTAAACAATAACGCCACACCCGTTAGCATTGTGGTAACAAGGCCCCATACCATCCACAACATAGAGTTGCGCAATTTCTGGGAAACAATCCCCTCCACCAAAGCAACATCAGCTTCGCTATACACATGATTTGGATTCATACATCCTCCTATATTTAACTGAGATATACTTTTATATTTAATAGATATATTATACTAAAAATCAAGAAAAATAGCTATACCCCACTAATATATATGGGAATTCCTCACAATTTAGAACTTTTTTGGGGTGGGATTAATTTAGCACTTCTGCGCTCGTCAGGGGCATATAGAAAATTTCAGCTTCAGCTCTAAGAAGCAAAGCTGAAGCTGAAATTTTCCATATGTCCCGTACGAGCCCCCAAGGCTCTAAATTACCGAGCGTTTGCTATACCTTCGAATACTTTACCGCGCTCCCCGTCAATGGTAATTTCGCAACCATCAACAAGCACCGTTTGCGCATCCTTCGCCCCCAAAATAACAGGAATACCATACGTAATCCCCGCAATAGCACCATCACTAGTAAAGCCATCCTCTACGGAGATAATACCGCTCGCACGTTTTGCCAATTCCATTAATTCAGGTTCCATAGTACCTACTACCAAGATATCGCCATCTTGGAACCCTTCGTGGCTTTCACCATGTTTGGATACAATATAGGCACGACCAGTAGCAGATTTACGAAGTACACCATTACCAGAAAGCAATACCTTGCCAGCAATGTGTACACGAATCATATTCGTAGTCCCTGTGGAACCAGATGGCACACCAGCTGTTACGACAACTAAGTCGCCAGATTGGATGGCACCTTCCCCCAAGGATACGTTAATGGCTTGTTTTACCATGTCATCGGAGTTCTCGAAGGAACGACCTTTGATGGCTTGTACACCCCAGAACAACTGCATGCGTCGAATGGTAGCATCATGTGGAGTGATAGCTACTACATTACAACTTGGACGATGACGAGCCACGCTGATTGCTGTATGACCAGATTCTGTACAGGTCAAGATAGCAGATGCCTCTAAATTATCGGCTACATGAACACCCGCCAAGCATACGGAGTCCGTTGTGGAGAGTTCAGTATTATCAATAGCACGGCTACGATTATCATAAATTGCTGCTTTTTCCGTTACCTCTGCAATGCGAGTCATAGTGGTAACCGCCTCAACTGGATATTTACCGTTTGCCGTTTCACCGCTCAACATGATAGCATCTGTACCATCAAGGATAGCATTAGCCACGTCACTAGCCTCAGCGCGTGTAGGACGAAGATTTTGAATCATGGACTCTAGCATTTGTGTAGCTGTAATAACGGGTTTGCCCGCACGATTACATTTTTCAATCATCAATTTTTGGAGCACTGGCACTTCTTCGGCAGGAATTTCTACACCAAGATCACCACGAGCTACCATCAAACCGTCAGACATTTTCAAAATTTCATCGAGATTTTTAATACCTTCTGCATTTTCAATTTTGGAAATGATTTTAATATCTTTGCCTTCGGACTCCAAAATACGGCGGATAGCCACTACGTCTTCACCACGTTGCATAAAGGATGCGGCTACGAAATCTACACCTTGAGCACAACCAAAACGAAGATCATCTTCATCTTTGTCGGATACTGGTGGTAAGCTCAACGCTACACCAGGTACAGCTACACGTTTACGGTCTCCGATTTCGCCAGTATTCACAACGGTAGTTACAATTTCGTCACCATTCACTTGTTTAATATCCAGTGTCACAAGACCGTCAGCAAGTAAAATTTTATCGCCTACAGACACATCTTTTGGCAACCCTGCGTGGTTAACAGAACTGATTTCCTTTGTACCTTTGATATTCTTCGTAGTCAACGTAAATGTTTGACCCGCTTCGAGCACGACTTTACCAGCTTCAAACAAGCCTAAACGCACTTCTGGCCCTTTTGTATCAAGCATCAAGGCAATTGGTTTATTAACAATCATCGCCGCATCACGAACCATTTGCATACGTTCCGCTTGCTCCTCATGAGAACCATGAGAAAAATTGAAACGAGCCACGTTCATGCCAGCGTTCATCATAGATTCTAAAATACCTGGTTTATCCGTCCCAGGACCAACGGTACACACGATTTTTGTACGTTTCATTATGTATCCTCTTATCTCTATTACTTATGAACTTTATTATATTCTCATTTTATCATTTATAGGCAATTTTTACTTCTCTTAGTGAAAGTTTTTTACTTAATGCACACGAGAATTTTACATGGTCATGATGCTGGTGCCATAAATTTACTGAAAGCATCAAGCTGGCATTCATCATGATATAAATATACTGCTAATTTAATGCAGTTCTACGGCCCCATCACCCAATATTTTCTCCACAGCCTGAATATTTTCATCCGTCACCGCCATATACATATTTGGTGGCAAGTTAATGCGTTTCCGTTGTTTATGAAGTAGCAATACAGTTTGTGTATTGCCTTCCGTACTGAGTAATAATTGTTTCAAGGCCTCGCTATTTTGTGGTGTATCAAATTCTGGACGAATATGAATGCCTATTTGTCTAACCATGGCATAGTTGACCTTCAATGGACCAACGGAATCGGCAATAATTTGTACGCCTTTTTCATCCGCATCAATACGGCCTTTTACTTTTACAATCAGGTCCACAGCCATATATTGCTGTGCTTTTTGATAGGCTTTAGGGAATACTACAACGCTAGCCGCACCGGAGAAATCCTCCAAACGGATGATACTCATCACTTCATTACGGCGTGTCATACGATCACCTTTTGTACTAATGAGCCCTCCAATAGTCACTGTTTGGCCATCGTATTGTTCAGGATTTTCCATGAGTTTACCCAGTTCAAAAAGACCTTCTAACTCCTTAGCATAGCCATTTAATGGATGTCCAGTGATATAGAAACCAGTGTATTCCTTTTCGTCCTTTAATTTGTCCTCCATAGCGAGGTCCTCTAATTTTGGTACTGGAATCATATGCACCGATTCCTCCACCTCGCCAAAGAGACTCATGGTACCCATGGCTTCATCTTTTTGCTGTTTCGCCCCCACTGCTTGAGCGGCCTCATACATATGGAGTAATTGGTTGCGATTTTCCTCAAAGGAATCCATAGCTCCGCAGCGAATGAGACTTTCAAGAAGACGTTTATTAACCACCTTGCTATTCACGCGACGGCAGAAGTCTACGAGACTTTCATAAGTGCCATGCATATTGCGTTCCTGAATCAATGTATCGATGGCGTTATCGCCGACATTTTTGATGCCCCCAAGACCAAAGCGAATGGCATCGCCCTGTACGGCAAAGCTACGTTCCGAATAGTTAATATCTGGTCCAAGCACTTGAACATTGTGTTTTTTGCACGCATTGATATAATATGTAAGCTTGTCCATGTTTTGCATAAAGCTCGTCATGGTAGCCGCCATAAATTCAGGGAAATAGTGCGCCTTGAGGTACGCTGTTTGGTACGCAATGTATGCATAAGCCGCACTATGTGATTTATTAAAGCCATAGCCTGCGAAGTATACGAGCAAGTCAAATACTTCGTTGGCAATTTTTTCATCAATATTGTTATTTTTAGCGCCCTCTACGAAGGATTCACGTTGAGCTTTCAAAACAGATTCCTTTTTCTTGCCCATGGCACGACGCATTAAATCCGCTTGTCCGAGGGAGAAACCGCCCATGGCAGAGGCAATTTGCATTACCTGTTCTTGATAGAGAATAACGCCAAAGGTATCCTTCAAAATCGGTTCCAAAATTGGATGGAGGTACGTTACCTCTTGTTGACCGTGACGGCTCTTGATAAAGTCTGTTACCATGCCAGATCCCAATGGGCCTGGACGATATAACGCCACGAGAGGAATCAAGTCCTCGAAATGGGTCGGTTTCAAATCCATCACAAGGCGCGTAATCCCTTCCGACTCGAGCTGGAACACGCCAGATGTATCACCTTGACATAAAATTTCACAAGCCTTAGCATCATCCAATGGAATCGCATCTAAATCAATGTCGATACCGCGGTTGGCCTTGATAAGTTTAAGGGCATCCCCCATTACCGTCAATGTACGGAGTCCCAAAAAGTCCATCTTCAGAAGGCCTAATTCCTCGATATTATCCTTGTCGTACTGGGTAACAAAACCTTCTTCATTGGAGTTCTGTACTGGTACATGATCATCCAGAGGGTCTGCGGAAATTACCACACCCGCCGCATGAGTGGACGAGTTACGAGCGATGCCCTCTAATTTCAAACCGAAATCAAAGAGTTCCTTTGCCGACGGATCTGTTTCGTATAATGTTTTTAGTTCTTTACCTTGCAAGGCCTTCGTTAAGGTAATCCCCAATTCATTAGGAATCATCTTAGCAATGCGATTGACCTCGGCTAGTGGCAAATCTAGCACCCGGCCTACGTCTCGAATGACGGCACGAGCCGCCTCAGTACCAAAGGTAATAATCTGGGATACTCGTTCTTGGCCATATTTACGCGTTACGTATTCGATGGCCTTGCCTCGTTTTTCGTAACAGAAGTCAATATCAATATCAGGCATGCTGATACGTTCAGGATTCAAGAATCGTTCAAAGAGCAAATTATATTTTAATGGATCAAGTCCTGTAATCCCTAAGAGGTACGCTACTACAGAGCCGGCCGCACTACCACGGCCAGGTCCTACGAGAATATCGTGCTCACGAGCATATTTTACATAGTCCCATACGATGAGGAAGTAATCCTCAAAGCCCATTTTTCCAATAACGCCTAATTCATAATCAAGGCGATCCGACAATTCCTGAGTAGTTTCACCATAGAGGCGTGGAATTTCCGCCTCGCAGACCTTGCGTAAATAGGATTCTGCCGTTTCCCCTTCAGGCACGTCAAAATGAGGCAAATGATGTTCATCAAAATTGAACTGCACATCACAACGGTCCGCAATAGCCAAGCTATTTTCGATAGCCCCTGGAATATGACCAAAGAGCTCCGCCATTTCATCCCCACTCTTGAGGTAGAATTCATCATTGGGGAATTTCAAACGGTCTATATCAGCGCGACGGCGACCCGTAGAAATACAAACCTTAATATCCTGTGCATCGGCGTCTTCTTTGTGAACATAGTGGAAATCATTAGATGCGACAATACCAAGACCATATTCATCAGCTAATTTCACCAATGCCTCTTGGGCACGTAATTCCTCTGGCAATCCATGATTTTGAATTTCCAAGAAAAAATTGTCCTTCCCATAGGTTTCAATATACCATTCGATGGACCGGCGTGCCCCCTCCATATTGTCTTGCAAGACAAATTGTGGTACTTCCCCTTGAATGCAGGCACTGAGGGCAATAATTCCTTGACTATATTCACGCAATAAATCATGATCTGCGCGAGGTCTAAAATGATAACCTTCTGTAGATGACTTGGATACAATTTTAACGAGATTACGATAGCCCTCCATCGTTTCAGCGAGCAAAATTAAATGCTTTAATTTCTCTCGAGAACGACCTTCTGGCTTCTCAAATCGACTCCCCGCTGTCACATAGACTTCGCACCCAATGATTGGTTTAATTCCCTGTGATACACATTCCTTATAGAAATAAATAGCCGCATACATATTGCCGTGATCTGTAATCGCTAGGGCCGGCTGATTCAATTCCTTCGCTCGTGCCACCATATCTGGCAATCGACTAATCCCGTCAAGGAGGCTAAGCTCCGTATGACTATGTAAATGAACAAATGGACGCATAGGCTCCTCCTTACTTGTATCTAAAATACTCATTTAAATCGTGTTTTCGCTGCTTCCAATCCGGCAAAAATGATTCTACCAAGTTATGAAAGTTCGGCGAATGGTCCAAATGAATAAAATGGCAATACTCATGAACCATAATATATTCAATATAACTTTGAGGGGCTTCCAATAAACGTTGATTCATTTTGATGATACGCTTGCTCAACGTACAGGAACCCCAACGGCTCTTCATGATTTGTTGTTTAATAATTGGCACCGGCACATCGATATCTCTTTGATGAAAGCGCTCATACACCACTTGAGACCAATGAGAAAATACGCGGCTGCCCAAATGTTTCCAAAATGTATTGAGCAATTTTTGCTTGTCATCTCGCGACGCCTCTGGCTTCACATAGAGGTACAAGGTCTCCTTACCATCATACACGGCATATTGTCGTTTACGGCCTTGCAATGGTTCCAATTGAATCTGTACGGGTGTTCCGAGGATAGTCATCTCCTCCCCCGTTACATATTGTAGTGGCTCAGGTCGATTCTCTGCGGCCTTGGCATAGCCTAATCTTGCTCTCGTAATAAAGGGTACCTGTTCAATGACAAAGGCATCCACCTGGGATACTGGTGTACGCCATGACGCCGACACTTGGACGGAACCATCCCGTTTTACCCGAAGGTTAATGTTTTTTACGGCTTTCACCGTGAGCTCGTATTCAATTTTGTCCCCATTGTAAGTAATCGTTCGTTTCATAGCCACCATTATATTAATTCTTAATAGTTCTATTTTACCACATTCGTCTATATTTTGATGTTCTATAAATGCCCTATAAAAACAATAAAACACCAAGTGTATAGTGAAGCAATCATCGCTTTACATTTGGTGTTTAGTACTATATATTAATTTACTAAAGTTTATTTTTTTCAAAACGCTCAAACAATACAGTGAGTTCACGAACAATCTGTTTTTTTTGAGATTCTTTTAATTTATAGGTTTCACCATTAAATCCAATCAGTTTATTCTTGGCAATGGCTCCCATATCATAGATAATACTCGATGCATCCACTCTATAATTTACGAGTTCATCCAAGGTAATACCATAATAAGTAGCTAATACACAGAGTGTATCTAAATCGGGCTCACGATAGCCAGTTTCATAATTAGACAAGGCGGCATTGCTAATCCCTATAGCCTCCGATACCTCTATTTGACTTTTTCCCATCCGTAATCGAGCTTCTTTTAAATTCTTGTATAATTGCATCTAATACCCCTCTTCTCATTCTATGATCACAGACATCACTTTGAATTACAATCGAGATGTTACTTACGTAGATTTACATTTGGACTAGTCTTTCCTAACTATATTATAACTACCCATAGTTAGTTTGACAATACGAGTTATAGAACCATGTTAGAACAATATAGATTTCTTATGTTACATGAAAAACAATCTATTCTTACAGAAAAAAAGAGCTCCTCTTGCACAATAGTATACAAAAGGAACTCATTATATTACATATTTTTTGCAATTTCTCTGAAAGCTTCGCCAGCAATTTCCAAGGTTGTATCAATATCCGCTGCCTTATGAGCAAAGGACATGAAATTACTTTCATAAGAACTTGGCGCGTAATAAATACCCCGTTCCAAATTATAATGGAAGAAGGTTTGGAAATGATCATTGTTGCAAGCGCAAGCATCATCAAAATTGAGTACTGGTTTATCCGTGAAGAATATAGTAAACATGGAGCCTACACGTTGGACCTGCACAGGTACACCATGTTCAGCAGCGAGTTTACGATACCCTTCGCATAGACGTTCTGTAGTATCCTCAACAGATTTAAAGATGGTTGGGTCTCGTTGCAAAATGGATAGTGTAGCGAGGCCTGCTGTTACTGCGATGGGATTGCCACTCAATGTACCAGCTTGGTAAATAGGGCCACTTGGTGCTACTTGACTCATGATTTTAGCAGAACCACCAAATACAGCCATTGGCATACCACCACCGACGATTTTACCAAGACATGTCAAATCAGGTTTAATTTTGTAAAGCTTTTGAGCCCCACCGCTACTTGCACGGAAGCCACACATCACTTCATCAAAGATTAACACCGCATCATGTTCCTTCGTCACTTCCCGAAGCGTTTCAAGGAATCCTGGTACTGGAGGTACACAGCCCATGTTACCAGCTACTGGTTCTACGATAATAGCTGCGATTTCATCGCCTTTTTCAGCAAATAAAGATTTTACTGCTTCTATATCATTGTAAGGGATGGTAATCGTATTCTCAGCCACACCTTTTGGTACACCAGGGCTATCTGGTACACCGAAGGTAGCAAGGCCAGAGCCGGCTTTTACCAAGAGGGAGTCGGAATGACCATGGTAGTTACCGATAAATTTCACGATACTATCACGGCCTGTATAACCACGTGCTACGCGAAGGGCACTCATTGTTGCCTCTGTACCAGAGCTGACCATGCGAAGCATTTCCATGTTTGGCATAAAGGCTTGGATTTTTTTCGCTAATTCTGTTTCGAGCAGCGTTGGCGCACCAAAGCTAGTGCCACGAGGAATAGCCTCTTGAAGGCTTGCAATAACCTCTGGATTGGCATGACCTAGAATCATTGGGCCCCAGCTCAATACAAAGTCAATGTATTCATTGTTATCGATATCATAAATGCGACTACCACTAGCACTACTAATGAAAGGAGGAGTAGAGCCTACACTGCGATAGGAACGAACAGGGCTGTTAACCCCGCCGGGTAAATAGCGTTTCGCATCATCAAAGGCTTTTTGAGATTTTCCTAATTGTAACATATTATCTCCTCAGGCTTTCAACCAACGAGCAATATCCATCGCATGGTAAGTGATAATAATTTTAGCACCCGCCCGTTTAAAAGACATCATCGTTTCTAATACAAGGCGTTGTTCATCAATGAGGCCTTGAGCTGCTGCTGTTTTCACCATCGCATATTCGCCGGATACATTATAAACAGCCAATGGCATATTATATTGATATCGAGCTTCACGAACGATATCCAAATAACATAATGCTGGCTTAATCATAATGATATCAGCACCTTCTACGATATCAAGTTCAATTTCACGCATAGCCTCTAAACGGTTGCCTGGATCCATTTGATAAGATTTACGATCCCCAAATTTTGGTGCCGAATGCACCGCATCACGGAATGGACCATAATAAGCAGATGCATATTTTGCTGCATAGCTCATGATGGAAACATTTTTAAATCCTACCGCATCTAATGCTTCACGAATAGCACCTACTCGACCATCCATCATATCCGATGGTGCTACCATGTGTGCACCAGCTTGAGCGTGACTCACTGCCACTTGGCAAAGCAAAGGCAATGTTTCATCATTCAAAATTTCATGTTCATCAATCATTCCACAATGACCTGTGGATGTAAATTGACATAAACAAACGTCAGATACAACCAATAAATCTGGTACTGCTTGACGGATAGCTTTAATAGCTTGTTGTACTGGCTCGGCCAAATCCCATGCAGAAGAACCTCGTTCATCTTTATAAGTAGGAATACCAAAGATTTCTACACCGCGAATACCTAAATCATAGGCCTCTTGCGCTACCTTTACGGCCTCATCCACAGATAGATGATATTGACCTGGTAGGGATGAGATTTCCTCACGTACGCCAGTACCTGGAACGATAAATAAAGGATATATTAAATCAGATACATCTAAACTAGTTTCACGCACTAAATCGCGCATACCTTGAGATGTACGCAAACGTCTTGGACGATACGTTAAATCAAACATACTGTGCCTCCTTAGAATTTCTGGGCTCTTACGGTTCACAAGGGTCCACGTAATTATTTTACATCAGCTAGAATAGCATCTGTTAAACCTTCTGTTGTATATACCTCACTTACAATGTCAGGCTGCAATCCATTTTCCACAACCGTTGCTGCTGTAATAGGTCCGATACAGGCAATGCGGGCATTAGCTAACAATTCCTTCGCATTAGCACCTAATAACTCTAACGCATTTGTTACCGTAGATGAGCTAGTAAATGTAATATAGTCTACCTCACCATTTTCCAATGCAGCTTCTAAAATATCTTGTTGGGAATCATCTTGTACAGTTTCATACAAACGCAAAATATCCACATGAATGTCTAAATGACGAAGTTCACGAGGAATAACACCGCGTGCTACCTTAGGCTGAATCAATAGCACTTTATCATTGGCAATCACCAATGGTTCTAAGGCCTCTACAACAGATTCGCCACGGTAATTGGCTGGTACTACATCAGGTATAATCCCATAGTCAGTAACGGCCTTAGCCGTAGCACTACCAATAGCACATACCTTATTAGAGCCTAAAGATCGTACATCTTTTCCGTGAGCTTTCAATGTATCAAAGAAATAGCGCACACCTTCAGCAGAGGTAAATATGATGTATTTATAATCTTCCAAGTGTTCTACAACGCGAATATCTGCTTCAGATAATTCCAATGCCTCTGTTTTAATGGTAGCCGCTTCAATCACATTAGCACCTAATGCCATCAATTGTTCTGTTAATACACTAGCTTGAGCTCGAGCGCGAGTCACTAAAATCGTCTTGCCAAATAATGGTTTATTGTCAAACCAACGCAATTGTTCGCGGAGATTGACTACATCACCTACCACGATAATGGCAGGGGCCTTGATTCCCGCCTTATGTACGTCGTCTACAACGTGTTCAAGGGTAGATACAAGGACCTCTTGCACTGGTTTTGTCCCCCAACGAACGAGGGCTACCGGTGTTTTAGGAGAGCGACCATGTTCGATTAAACGAGAGGAAATTAATGGCAAGTTTGTTACGCCCATTACGAAACAAACTGTATCTACAGCAGTTGCTAATCCATCCCAATGAATACCAGATTCTGGTTTTGTTGGATCTTCATGACCAGTCACAACAGCAAATGATGTCGCCATGGCGCGTTGTGTCACAGGAATTCCTGCATAAGCTGGTGCCGCAATAGCAGATGTCACACCTGGCACAAATTCAAAAGGCACATTGCCTTCACGAAGAGCCATTGCTTCTTCACCACCACGTCCAAACACAAGGGGGTCTCCACCTTTTAGACGGGCTACAATTTTACCTTGTTGACCACGTTCCACTAATAAAGCATTGATATCCTCTTGCTTCATAGTGTGATTACGACAACGCTTTCCTACATATACGAGCTCGGCCTCAAGCTTTGCCCATTTTAATAAATGGCTATCTGCCAAATAGTCATACACAATTACATCAGCTTGCTCGATGCATTCACGACCTTTCACAGTGATCAATTTAGGATCCCCAGGGCCAGCACCGATTAAATACACAATGCCTGTCATTTTATAATTCCTTCCTGAACGAGGGCGTCTACAATGCGTTTACCGCCTTCTTCATATAACGCTTTTGCTAAATTTTTACCAAGAATTCCCCCCTTGCTAGCAGGTCCTGTGATTTCACCTTCGTACACAGTTCTCCCATCAAGCGAAGAAATAATAGCCTTTAATGTTAATTGACCTTTATGAATCGTACCATGTACGCCCATAGGAACTTGACAGCCTCCATTTAATTGACGAAGGAAACTACGTTCCCCTTCCACGGCCTGTCTTGTGCTTTCATCATTAATGCGCGCTAGCATTTCTAACATTTCTGTATCATCCTCGCGACATTCGATAGCCAAGGCCCCTTGACCAACAGCAGGAATCATTTCGTCTGCTGTGAAAGTCTGCGTAATACGTTCTCCTAATTCAAGGCGTTTTAACCCAGCTTGGGCGAGCACAATAGCATCGAGATTTTCATCCTCTAATTTACGAAGGCGCGTTTGTACATTACCACGAAGCACAGAAATCTGTAAATCTGGACGTACATGAAGAAGTTGTGCTTGACGGCGCAAACTGCTAGTCCCTACACGAGCACCCTCAGGTAATTGATCAAGTGTTTTATATTTAGGAGATACCAAAGCATCATAAGGCTCCTCACGTTTTGAGATAGCCCCTAATACCAATCCCGCTGGTAAATCGGTAGGCATATCCTTGAGGCTATGAACGGCTAAATCGATATCTCCATTATGCATAGCCGCCTCTAACTCAGCAGTAAATAGACCTTTACCACCAATTTCAGCGAGCGGTTTTTCTAAAATTTGATCACCCTTTGTATCAAAGTGAACTAGCTCTACTGTAATATGAGGATATAATCGTTTCAATTCAGAACCTACATATTCCGCTTGCCATAATGCGAGGGCACTTTTTCGTGTGCCAATTTTTATGATAGTTCTCATAATGCTTACCATTCCTTCTCGAGGTTAAACATATCTCGGAATAAATCCCAATATAAACCTTCTTCTTCCTTACCGGCGATTTCACCAAAACGAATCATCGGATCCCGAAGCATTTTACGTACAATCATACGACTCATAGCGTCGATGATGCGGCGTTCATGTTCTGATGCATCTGGTAATTTTACCAGTGCTCTATGCAACTCGCGACGTCTGATGTGGTCTGCCTTTTCTGTGAGCAATGCCATCATAGGACGAACGGATAAATAACTTAATTTATCCAGTAACTCTTCAATCGCATCGTGAATAATTGGTTCTGCTCGTTTTGCCTCTTCTTCACGCTGATGTTTATTTTCTTCCACAACGCTTTCTAGCGCATCGATATTGAATAGATAAATACCATCAATTTGTGCTACCTCTGGATCTATATCACGAGGTACGGCAATATCAATCATTACAATAGGTTTTCCCTTACGCAATGCTGCAATTTCTTTCGCTTCTTTTTCATTAATGATGTAATGTGGTGCCCCCGTAGAGGTAATTAAAATATCTGCATCCTTAGCCTGCATAATATATTGATCTAATCGTACGGCATGGCCACCAAATTTTTCGGCTAATACCTCTGCCTTAGCATACGTTCTATTGGATACAAAAATAGTTTTAACACCTTTAGATTGTAAATGTGTAGCCGTGAGCTCACTCATAGTACCAGCCCCTAAAATAAGGACCGTCGCTTCACTCATTGGTTTATCCAAGCAATCCTCTGCCAAATTCACCGCCGTATAACTTACGGATACAGGTGTATTCGCAATGCCCGTGTTAGTGCGAACTTTCTTACCAACACCAATGGCCTTTTGGAACAAAATATTAAATACAGTGCCCGTAAATCCTGCACTGTACGCTTCGATATAAGCAACCTTTAATTGACTAAGAATTTGGCCTTCACCAAGCACCAAGGAATCGAGACTAGCAGAGACTCTAAATAAATGTTCTATGCAATCTCGTTCTTCGTGAAAGTAAAACCACTCTTCATCAATGATATCGGCGCCTTTTAAATCTCTTACAGCCTCTAGCATAAATGCCTTAGGCTCTTCAACGCCTTCCAAGACTGCGTAAATTTCTGTACGATTGCATGTAGACAGAATTACACACTCGGAAATTTCTTCATATCCATAGAGGCGGTTCAGTGCGCCAGGTACCTCGTTTTTATCAAACGCGAAACGTTCACGCACCTCAACAGCAGCGCTTCTATGGTTTAATCCTAAGACCACTAATTGCATGGTGTAGTTTCTCCTCTATCATTGGCCATTCTCCCTTGAGAATTGCAGCTAATGTATGTTCTGTTAGATGGGTACGCCAAAACATTTGACGTTCCTCTATATCGGGAATCAGTAATTTAACGTCTTCTCTCATAATTTTAAGACTTGGCAAGGCAATTTGCAACTCACTATAGCGATTTGTCATATCCATTCTCAACAGTTTGTTAATCCGTGGCCCCACAGAATTAGCACTGATGGCCAGATGTATATCCCCAATAGTGAGCGTTGATGGTACGGTAAAATCACAATCATCCATACGATCACTACGATTTACGAGAAAATGATGCTTCCTCGCCCATCCTGCAACCTCTTCATTGACCTCACTGGAATCAGTACAAGCAAATACAAGCTGACAAGATTCATGAAAATTAATAATATCTCGTCCTACCTCACTAGTAAACGCCACATCTCGCCACTCCAGTTTGCCTTGTTCAGCCCATTCACGTATAGCATTCGTTACAATAGGGCTAATGACAAGAATCTGACAAGGTTCATCTAAAAATGGACGTAGACGGCGTTCTGCCACTGCACCACCACCGATAAAAAGTATTGTTTGCTGTTGTCTTGTTACAAGAGAAATCGATACCATTCTTATCACCTTAATACTATAAAAAAATCGGCTTGAATGCTTCAAGCCGATTTGCGATTGTCTTTATTTAGCCGCTGTTGTTTCCACAGCTGCATCTGTAGTAGTATTGTCTTCCGTTACCACTGGGGTAGCAGTCTCTTTGCTTTCGTGGGCTGCTTCTGCATTACCACGGATTGTTTCTTCTAACTTACGGTCATCCAACACTACATCTTCAAGCATTTTCAATTGAGAATGTAAAATGGATTCCATTTTTGTACGGAATACCGCGATATCATTGCGAATGATAGCATAACGATCACGTGCTTCGCGAAGAGAACTTTCTGCACTATCCAAAATGGATTGACGTTGTGCTTGCGCATCTTGAATAATCAATTCTGCTTCTTTACGAGAGGCGGCTTTTACATTTTCGCCGGTTTCTTGAGCCAACACTAATGTGTTATTCATCGTCTCTTCCATTTGTTCGTATTGAGCAATACGTTTTTCCAAATGTTCGATTTTTTCTTTTAATTCACGATTTTCACGATACAATACTTCGTAGTCCTTATTGATTTCAGCCATGAAAGTATCAACAGCTTCTTTGCTATAGCCACGAAAGCCTGTTTCAAATTCTTTATTATGAATATCCATTGGTGTAATCATAGTTGTATATCCTCCTAAATCACATAAAGCGCTTGAGATAAACCCCAATTCGACCCTTACGAGATGTACCCGTAATTTGCTCAACTTTCATTCGGCCACGACCACGCATAGAAATAACGTCGCCTTCTTTAACCTCTTGAGCTGGACCTTTTGCTGGTTGCCAGTTTACTTGTAATAGGCCTGCATTCACAGCACTCACAAGCTTTGTGCGAGACACACTGAAACCAGAAGATGCTACCGCATCTAACCGTAACGAGGCTACGGTTGTTCGTATCTCTTTAACTTTTTCTTCCTTTGGTGCTATCTCGGTGAGATCTAATGGAGTTACAGACACCGTCACCATAGCAATTTTCACAAAGTTTTGAATGACAAACTCGGCTACACTTTCATCCACTAAGAGTTGTGCTCCACCTTGTTGCATAATAACATCACCGAATTTAGAACGGTCAATGCCTAGCCCCATCAAAGAACCTAATACATCACGATGTGTGAGCAAACGGAATCGTGGGTCCCAAGAAACCTGTAATGCACAGATACCCATGTCTACAGTACCTTGGAACTCGGAGTCAACAAAGGCGATGCGGAGGCGTTCCGCCCCCTCATAACCACCATAAGATTCTACGCGTAGCTGAGGATAATTAGCACGCACTGCATCGGCTATAACCAGACCGGCAGGACTCGTAAAATCAGTTACCCGGAAGGGCTTACCTTTTACGACTTGCTCAGCCAGATCAAGCATACGGCGCGCTTCTTCACCATTGCCACTAGCTTCAAAATAACGAATTAATTTATTTGTATCACTCAAATTTATTTCCCCAATTCATTGGATCGTGCTAAGCAAGCGAGAACACCATCGTGTAATGCAGATCGAAGACCACCTTTTTCCATCGCTGCAATACCTGCAATAGTTGTTCCTCCTGGGCTTGTCACTTGATCACGCAAGACAGCTGGGTGTTCACCAGATTCCACAGCCATTTTACCTGCACCATACATGGTCTGAGCTGCTGCTTTAATCGCTAAATCACGAGGTAACCCCATGCGAACACCTGCATCAGCTAGAGCATCCATAATGACAAACATGTATCCTGGGCCAGCGCCAGATAGAGCACTTAAACAATCTAAATGAGATTCCTCTACGATAGAAACAACCCCAACAACTTCAAATAATTTAACTACTTGTTTTGTATATGGTTTTGCTTGTTCTCCATAGGCCGTTAATGCTGTCATACCTGCACCAACTGCAGCTGGAGTATTTGGCATAGCACGGAACCAAATAGCTTGTGGTACCGCTGCAGATAATGTACTAAGAGTAATACCTGCCGCCAAAGAGATAATAATTGTACCTTCAGGTACATCCTTTAGCTGATCTAACACACATTTCATAACCTGTGGTTTCACAGCTAATATAATTGTTGTAATGGTGGATAAATCCGGTAGCTGAGTGCTTGCGTTAACGCCAAAGTCTTCTAATAATGTATACGCATGTTCTTCTGATTTTACAGTCACATATGTATTCTCAGGCAATAGTTTTTTAGCCTGTAGTGAACGACTTAGAATAGCGCCGCCCATAGCACCAGCCCCAATGAATAATGTTTGCATGGCACTTTCTCCTATGTATTAATACAGTTACTACTCAGTAACCTTAGAATTTAGTGATAATCAATCTATCAGTACTAACTAATAAACGATGAATCACTGCTCTCATCCATCAGGTAAAATCTATAACAAAATTACGCTTTTGGTTGTTCCCATGTAAATTGAGAATTCAAATCTGCCATATTAGCTTTCTCGTTATGGTCGATAGAAATATTAACTGGTACGCACATGAAAATGTCTTTACCAACTTTTTCCAATTTACCATCTAATGCAAATGTAGCACCAGATACGAAGTCAACAATACGAGCTGCTTCATGAGGATCTGTATTTTCAAAATTAATCAATACAGGACGCATATCGCGTAATTGATTAGTAATATTTTCAGAATCTTCAAATACTTTAGGTTCAATAACAATAACTTTCATCGCTGTAGGTCTTTGAGTCATAGCGGATTGGCCTCCTACTTTACGTGGACGGAATGAAGAATCAGTAGCAGCATTTGCTACTGGTGCTGCTTTTGGTTGTTCAGCTTGATAGTCATCTTCGTATTCATCATACTCGTCTTCGTATTCATACTCATCATCATAGCTATCATTATTTAAACCAACAAAATTCTTGAATTTTTGAATTTGATCGCCGAAACCCATTGTTATTCCTCCTAAATGATATTTTGTGTCCTTCACAATGGTGAAAGTACAAAACGTTACTAGTTATATACGCGCTCACCAAAAATAGCAGTTCCTACGCGTACAATATTGGCACCCTCTTCAAGGGCTACTTCAAAATCATGTGTCATGCCCATAGACAAATACTTAATTTGCCCGTTTGGGTAAAAGCGCTTCATATCTTCATACAAAGCATTGGCTACTTTAAAAATTGGTCGTGCATCCTCTGGATTATCATAAAATGGGGCCATGCACATTAATCCTCTCACTCTTACATGGGGTAATGTACTAGCAAAGTCCCGTACTTCAGGAAACTCTTCAACAGATAATCCTGATTTACTTTCCTCTCGCGCCACATTAACCTGGAGCAAAACATCTTGCACCTTGTCATGTTTCACAGCCACTTTTTCGATTTCCTCTAACAATTTTCGACTATCCACGGAATGTATTAAGTCAAACATAGGAACAGCTTGACGTACCTTATTGACCTGTAAATGACCAATCAAATGCCACACGAGCTGTGGACCATTATATGTTAATTGTTTTTCTTTCGCTTCTTGCACGCGATTTTCGCCTACATGTGTTACGCCTAATCGAGCTACCTCTTCGACAGCCGATACAGGATGATTCTTAGTAACTGCCACGAGCAGAGCACTATCTACACGTCCTGCGCGTCTCATAGCATCCGCCATTCGTTGCTGTACTAAATGCAGGGATTCTTCAATCATAATGTAACCTCCTCACAATAGTTAAGGATGTTCCTATTCATTTTGCTACTCCTCAGACATGAAGTCAAAAGAATGTATAGCTAAAATATTCTATAGGCTAGTATATTATATAATATTTATTCTCGAATGTATACAAAAACACTCTAAAAATGCCGAATTTTCGCCATTTTTTGCGATATTTTTTTGCATTTTTTCTGAAAGTCCTAAAAAACGTATTTATGTTCTATTTTATCATTCCGAACATAGCCATTCGACCTGTTTTCCCGGCCTCGCGGCGATAGGAAAAACAATGTTCATCTACCATACTATCAGTGCCACCAATCGTAATGTTATCATTAGGCACACCCAATTGTACTAAATCTGCTCGAATAAATTCCCACAGATTTACATGTGGTGTCTCTACCTCTGCACCAGGGCGTTTGATATACCGAACAATAGGTGCCGATGAGCCCCTCGTCAATAATACGTCCATTGACGATTCCGTAGATTCCGTAAATTCTGTAGATTCTGTAGGTTCCGTAGATTTTGTAGATTTTGTATTATCAGCGTGTTCATCTTCATTCAAGGGCTTAACAATCACTTCATAGGATTTTACAAATCGGTCCGCTAATTCCTGATTCACCTCAAAGGATTCAGGTCCAATGCTAGGGCCTAAAAATACAATACAATCCTCTGGTTTTGTACCATAAGCCTTTGTCATTGCCTGTATGGTAATGACTGGCAAATGACCAATAGCACCTTTCCATCCCGCATGTACTACAGCAACTGCTTGTTGTGCGGTATCATAAATTCCAACTGCCACACAGTCTGCGGTAAACAATAATAACGGAACGTTCGGGATATTTGTAAATATGGCATCACAATCGTTAATAGCGGTGCTTTCACCGAAGGCGCCAGCACCAATAAAGTCTTCTGTAATTTGGACAGCATTAAGACCATGCACTTGATTGCCACAGGTCATGCGCGCGGGATTCACATGTAAATAGCTGGCCAATAGCGCGCGATTTTTCACCACATCATCCGGATTATCTCCTACATGAAAGGCCAAATTTAATGATGCGCACGGCTCCTTAGACACGCCGCCCTCGCGATAAGTTGAACCCATCACAACTGGATATCGATCAAACTGTGTAGGTGACTCGAATTGCCAAGGTTCTGACAACTGGGATGTCACCGAAATGATTGTTTTATATTCTGTGCTCATATTGTCACCTTTCTAATGTACCGCTACTATTACTGTAGCAATTATCTACATTTATTTACATACTCCACAGCGTTTACATCCGGCCATACAAGGACTCGTATAGGCCTCGTCTACCGAACGATACCATTCTTGTTCCAAATAATTTTCGGACAAGCCCATATCGAGTATGCTCCATGGCAATACCTCTTTGAAATCATGTTCGCGATAATTAAATTCGTCCATATCAAGGCCCGCAGCCTTCATTTCTGCTTTGAAAGATTTACTACCACGATCAAGAGCACACGCTGCAAGAACGGCCCCAAGGCGACGATCGCCACGAGCGAGAACACCTTGAATATACGCCTCTTTAGGGGACTCGATGAGCACCTCGATACGTCGATTTTTCTGCAATGATTTCTTGATATATTGGAGTTTACGATCTACTTCCTTTTGATGGTTCATACCCATCCATTGGAATGGCGTAAATGGTTTTGGAATGAAAGGATTGATGCTCAATGTCAAACGACCTTTACAGCCTACCTCTGCCATATAAGCTTGCGTACGTTCCGCCATCCCCACAATTGCTTCGATATCCTCATCCGTTTCCGTCGGTAACCCAATCATAATGTACAAACGCATATGTTGAATACCTGATTTGGCAGACAAGGTAGCTGCGGTCTGTAAATTTTCCTCGCTAATCCCCTTGTTGATAACACGACGCAAACGTTCACTACCCGTTTCAGGGGCAATGGTAATTGTTTTTTGTCCGCTGTCGGCTAAGCCATCCACCACCTCTTGGGTGAGCGAATCGGCGCGTAGAGATGCACAGGAATAGCGCATATCTTTGGATCGAATATATTTAACCAGCTCATCGATTTCAGGATAATCAGAAATAGCTGCCCCCATGAGGCCCACCTTTTTGCCGAGCGCCTCTGCACGGTCTACACCGGCTTTCAAAATATCAAGATCACGCACACGAGGCACGCGATAACAATATCCGGCCATGCAGAATCGACAATGACGCCCACAACCGCGCGCCACCTCAACGATATACATAGCACCGAACTCGGTAAAATCAGTGGCTACTACCGTTTCACCAGCCTTGGTGAGAGCGCCAAAATGACGTTTAACCGTCGCTGGTACGCCCGCTGCAATGTCATAGCCTGTGAAAGTACCATTTTCATCAAACAATGGCGTATACAGGGATGGCACATAAACACCAGCTAATTGGCTCAAGTTAAAGAGGATTTCATGACGTTCTAGTCCCTCAAATTTTCCATCACGAATCACCGCAAGGAGATCTGTAATAATCCCTTCCCCTTCACCGACAATGCAAGCATCCACAAAATCAGCAAACGGTTCTGGATTAAACGTCGCACAAGGGCCCCCAGCGATAACGATAGGGTCAAACTCTGTGCGATCGCAACTCATCACAGGCACACGGCCATGGCGAAGCATTAATGGCATATTAAAATAGTCCATCTCAAAGGTCATATCGAAGGCTACGACGTCGAATTGATCCATCGACCGTTGCGTTTCCACACTCATCAAATGAGTCTTCGTTTTCTCGTATGCTTCGAGTTCCTTTTTCTCAGGCAGGAAAATACGCTCGCACACGCAAGACGGATGCGCATTAATTTCCTCATAAATAATGTGCAAACCCAAATTACTCATGCCCACAAAATACGTATTTGGATATACGATAGCCACACGTTGCTGCGCATGAGGGTTGATGGTAATGCGACTGGATTCATTAGTATGTAGTTGTTGTAAGCGGTCGATTAAATCTTGCCTATTCACGCCTTCACCTCTTCTCTAAAAGATAATTATACCACAAATTTTTGATAAATTTCGATATAGTGTGGATGGACTGTTGCACAATAGAGCTTCTGCTTCTTTATCTCGTTCATTTTATTCCCCATCCATCACTCGTCGTGATGGATGGATATAAAATGAATGGACCAAAGAAGCAGAACCTCCATGCCACAAGATAGTGCATCAAACGCAAAAATACCCTGAACCGCCAAGGACGATTCAGGGTACCTATGTGTGATGTTAATTCTCTAAAGAATTATTTCAACCAGCTCATTAAGCCGCGCAATTCAGAACCAACTTTTTCAATGCCGTGTTCTGCTGCTGCTTCGCGGTTCTTTTTCAAGAATGGTTGGCCAGCTTTGGAGTCAGCCAAGAATTCATCAGCGAATTCACCAGATTGAATACGACGAAGAATTTCTTCCATTGCTTTTTTAGTATCCGCAGTGATTACGCGAGGACCAGCATAGTAGTCACCGTATTCAGCTGTGTTGGAGATGGAATGACGCATTTTACCGAAACCACCTTCGTAGATCAAGTCTACGATCAATTTCATTTCATGCAAGCATTCGAAGTAAGCGTTAACTGGTTCATAACCAGCTTCTGTTAATACTTCAAAACCAGTTTTGATCAACTCAGTTACACCGCCACAAAGAACAGCTTGTTCACCGAACAAATCAGTTTCTGTTTCGGATTTGAAGTTAGTTTCCAAAATACCGGAACGGCCACCGCCTACACCAGATGCCCATGCCAATGCTACTTCTTCAGTATCACCAGATGGATCTTTTTCTACTGCGTACAAGCAAGGAACGCCAGAACCTTCTTGGTATGTACGACGAACTAAATGGCCAGGACCTTTTGGCGCTACCATGAATACGTTAACGTCTTCACGAGGTACGATTTTGCCAAAGTGGATGTTAAAACCATGAGCAAATGCAAGGTATGCACCTTGTTTCAAGTTTGGTGCAATGTCAGCTGCATACACATCAGCTTGTAATTCGTCTGGAATCAATACCATAACGATGTCAGCATCTTTAACAGCTTCTGCAGTTTCTTTTACTGGAAGACCTTGTTCTTCAGCTTTAGCCCAACGATTGGAACCTTTACGAAGACCAATTGTAACATCAAAACCATTTTCTTTTAAATTCAATGCATGAGCATGACCTTGAGAGCCAAAACCCAATACAGTAATTTTTTTGCCTTCCAATTTGCTCAAATTACAATCCGCATCATAATAAACTGTAGTGCCTAAAATTTTACCTGCCATAATAGATAAACCTCCAAATTTCTCTCATATTCCATTCGAATACATAATATATTTACTTTACACAATCTTACTCATAAAAGCAAGCTGTAAAATACAATTGTATCGTTACAATATACATTGTAACTTCATAAGTTCCTAGTGTATATGCACTCTAATCACAGACTACTTATACCTAGTATTCATAGGGTATATGCACAAATTCAATGCATAGAGTTCGAACTACCGAACAATCACCCAAGGCCGATCACGTTCCCATACAACGTGAACAGGCATATCAAATAAATCACTAAGAATCTCATCGGTGAGTATATCTTCTTTTTTACCTTGGTATGCCATCTCACCATCTCGTAGTAACGCTACATGCGTAATAGATGGCATAATTTCTTCAATTTGATGAGATACATAAATATATGGAGTATTATGCTCTACACCAAGAGATTCCACTGTATGTAAAAAACTTTCACGAGCTGGCAAATCGAGACCAGAACATGGTTCATCAAGGATGAGCAAATCTGGTTCACTCATAATAGCTCGGGCCAACAATGTACGTCGTTGTTCCCCTTGTGAAAGTGTACGAAAATGATGATTTCCTAAATGGGTTATCTGGAATTTTCCCATCAAATCCTGTGCTTTTCTTCGAACTTCTGGTTCTACTACTTGATAAATACCTATAGTATTATAGCGACCAGAAATAACCACGTCCTCTACCGTTTGTTTATTCAATGTAGATTGAAATTGACTCAATGTAGAGCTTACAAAGCCAAGACGATTTTTAATTTTAACCCACGCGTATTTACCAAATTCGTGGCCAAATACACGTAATATACCCGTTGTTGGGATTTGATAGGCTGGAATCATACTGAGCATAGTCGATTTTCCAGCCCCATTTAGGCCTAATAAAGCCCAATTTTCACCACGTTTCACATGCCAGTTGACACCCTTTAAAATAGGGCGACCATCACGGCGAAACGTAATCTTCTCATAGTGAAGAATCTCATTATCTACATCAATAGTATTACTAGCAATACCCGTTGCGGTAGCGCTACTAGTAATGCCTATTTCGGTATCACTACTAGTAATGCCCGTTGCGGTAGCGCTACTATTAATGCCTGTTTCGCTAGCATTAGCAGTGTTTTCTGCTGTCATAATATCACCAGACTTTTCTGTATTGTACGGCACTTAAATTTTTTCACCCCGGCTCATTGCGGTAATACCAGTTTTTGCCATTTCCAAAATACCATACGTTTCCATAATGTCTGCGAATCCTCGAAGTTTTTCTACGCTTCCGATTACTTCAATAATCATGGAATTAGGCGAAATATCTAGTACATTACCACGGAAAACATCTGCAATTTGTACGATCTGAGATCGTGTAGTTGCCGTAGCTTTCACCTTGATAAGCATTAATTCGCGACACACCACATCTGATTCTGGGAGTACCTTTACTTTCACTACATCGATGATTTTGTAAATTTGTTTTTGAATTTGATCTAACGATGTATCATCGGCATCAACAGTCAATGTCAACCGAGCATAACCTGGTTTATTAGTTACCCCTGATGTCATTTTAGACACATTAAAGCCACGACGGTTAAAGAGTGCCAAAATACGAGTACCAATACCGCTTGTATTTTTCGCTATAATTAGCACTTGATGTTCCTTATTCATTCTCAAGCACCCCTTTCAAGCCCATCATATTTTTCACTGGTTCACCAGCTGGAATCATTGGGAATACATTTGTTTCTCGGCTAACTCGACAATCAATAACCACACCTGTATCAGATTGAATCAAGTCCTTGAATTGTGCATCAAATTCAGCTTGTGTATCTAGACGTACAGCTGGTAGATCATAAGCCTCTGCAATTTTGATGAAATTAGGGCTCACCTCTAAATCAACGAAGGAGTAACGTCGGTCATTAAAAATTTCTTGCCACTGACGAACCATGCCAAGGAACGCATTATTCACAATGAGGATTTTCACAGGCAAATTATATTGTTTCATCATCATCAATTCTTCCATGGTCATTTGGAAACCACCGTCGCCTACTACGAGTATAACTTGGCGTTTCGCTTGGCCCACCTGCGCGCCCATTGCTGCAGGCACACCATACCCCATGGTACCAGCACCACCAGAGGATAAAATTGTATTTGGATGATTATATGTTAAATATTGCGCGGCCCACATTTGATGTTGTCCCACGTCAGTTACAATGATGGCATCTTCGTTAGCATACTCGTTCAATTTTGAAAGTACGTATTGTGGCATCATAGTAGTGCCATCGCCTTCAGGAACCACCGTTGGATATTCGGATTTCCATTCAGCGATTTGGGCCAACCATTTATCGTGATCTGCTGGCTCAATAAAAGCATTAATTTCCGTCAATACTTGTTTCAAATCGCCTACGATAGGAATATTTATAGTTACATTTTTATCAATTTCTGCAGGATCGATATCAATATGAATAATTTTTGCTTTTGGGCAGAAATGATCTACATCACCAGTGATACGATCATCAAAACGAATACCTGCAGCGATTACCAAGTCAGCCTCTTCGGTAGCAAAGTTAGCAGCTACTGTGCCATGCATCCCCAGCATCCCCAAAGATAATTCGTGGTCCCCTGGGAATGAACTCAAACCAAGCAATGTATTAGTAACAGGAATATTCACTGTTTCTGCCAATGTTTTGAGCTCCGCCATAGCATTGGATTTCAACACACCTGCGCCAGCAATAATCAAAGGTTTCTTTGCAGATTTAATCATGGATACTGCTTTTTTAATTTGACCTTGATGACCTTTGTAGGTTGGATCATAGCCTTCCAAAGAGACAGGAGCCTCAAACAACTTGTTAAACTCACTCATCGTAAGCGATTGACATTGTATATTTTTAGGAATATCTACCAATACAGGACCTGGGCGGCCAGAACCAGCAATATAATAAGCCTCTTTCAATACATGTGGCAAGTCACGAATATCTTGTACAAGATAGTTGTGTTTTGTAATCGGCATAGTAATACCAGAAATGTCTGCTTCTTGGAATGAATCTTTACCGATTAATCCAGTGCCCACCTGGCCAGTGATAGCTAGCATTGGTACAGAATCCATATGAGCTGTATAAATACCAGTCACAAGATTGGTAGCACCAGGACCAGATGTGGCCAAGCAGACGCCCACTTTGCCAGTAGCACGAGCATACCCATCAGCTGCATGTGCGGCGCCTTGTTCGTGACGAACAAAATAGTGTTTGATTTCAGGAAAACTGTAAATTTCATCAAAAATTGGTATTACTGCACCACCTGGATAACCGAACATATCGGTTACCCCAAGGCGATGCAAGGTTTCAAGAACAATACGTGCGCCCTTAATCATTTCCCCACTCATATATGTCCTTTCTCTTTTCTAAATTAATATGCTACTTTCGCATGTTATATGTATTTATGTGTACTGTTTACGATATGTACTGTGTATTCAACACTTAACCTAAACTACTAGAATTTAAGCGTGTAATTTTATACCCACATTTTTCAAATTCTTCCGTGATTTTACGGATATGATCTTCCCCATTTGTTTCAACCGTTACTTGCAATTCTACTTCATGGAAACGGTCGAGGTTTTTGAATTGATTATGGTCTAGCTTGATTACATTTGCATCTTCTCGCGCTAATAACTCAGATACAGCCACCAATTGCCCTGGTTTATCTGGCAAATTAACAGAGAATGTGAATATACGTCCACGTACGATGAGACCTTTATTAATCATAGATGAAATCGTAAGTACATCAATATTACCGCCACTTAAAATAGATACTACCTTTTTACCACGGCATTTCAATTTTTTGAGTCCTGCTAGTGAAAGTATTCCGGCATTTTCCGCCACTAATTTATGTTTTTCCACAAGAAGTAAGAAGGATTCCATCAATTCATAGTCAGACACGGTAACTACTTCATCAACATATTCTTTAATATAGTCCAATGTAAGACTACCGATGGTACGGACGGCTGTACCGTCTGCAATAGTAGCCACCTCAGCCAATGGTACTGGATGATCCGCCTTGAGTCCCGCCAAGGCACTAGCTGCGCCTTCTGGCTCTACACCAATGACTTTAATTTGTGGATTTTTCAATTTCGCAGCTGCAGCGATACCAGCTACAAGACCACCACCACCGACTGGTACTAATAATACATCCGCATCAGGTAATTCTTCTAACACTTCAAGAGCAATGGTACCTTGGCCTTCAATGACATCTTCATCATCGAAAGGATGTACAAGGACATAGCCTTTTTCTTTTTGTAAATCTACAGCTTTTTGATATGCTTCGTCATAGATTTCACCATGCAATACAACCTCTGCACCATATTGTTTTGTTGCTTTTACCTTGATGAGCGGTGTATGTTTTGGCATCGCAATGACAGCTTTAATACCAAGGCGTTTTGCTGCGAGGGCTACCCCTTGCGCATGATTGCCCGCAGAGGCTGCAATTACACCACGTTCTTTTTCTTCATTAGATAATTTAGAAATCTTATTATACGCACCGCGTACTTTGAAAGAACCAGTAATTTGCAAATTTTCTGGTTTAATATAGACGTCATTGCCACATTCTTGGGAAAACACATCACTATGGATTAATTTTGTTTTCACCGTTACAGTAGATAAACGTTCACGGGCTTCCATAAAATCATATAACTTATGCATACGACACCTTCCCATTAGTCTTCTAAAATTTCGATGGCACCTTGTGCTGCGGAGGATACATGTAATGCATATTTCTTCAAATATCCTGTTATAGTGCTCTTGAATGGAGGCAATGCAGCTTTACGTTTTGCAATCTCTTCATCAGACAACGCCACTTCTAATTTGCCCTTAGGAATATCGATATTGATGATATCGCCATCTTGAACCACTGCAATAGTACCACCTTGAGCGGCTTCTGGAGATACGTGACCAATGGAAGCACCACGTGTAGCACCAGAGAAACGTCCATCAGTAATCAACGCTACGTCTTTACCAAGACCCATGCCAGTGATAACGGATGTTGGTGTTAACATTTCGCGCATACCAGGACCACCTTTAGGACCTTCGTAGCGGATAACCACAACGTCACCTTTTACAATTTTACCAGCCATGATAGCATCAACTGCATCTTCTTCATTGTTGAATACTTTGGCAGGACCAGAGTGAACTTGCATTTCTGGATCAACGGCGCCAGCTTTTACAACAGAGCCGTCCTCTGCTAGGTTACCTTTCAATACGGCAATACCACCAGTTTCATGAACTGGATTGTCCCAAGGATGGATAACATCTTCGTCAACGACCACAGCTGCCGCAGTGATTTCACCTTGTGTTTTCAATGCCACTGTTTGTGCATCTGTGTGTAGGCGACCATTTTCAGCCAAACGTTTCATTACTGCAGATACACCACCTGCTGCATACAAGTCTTCAATGAAGTATATGCCAGATGGAGACAATTTAGATAGTTGAGGTGTCTTAGCTGCGATAGCATCAAAATCATCTAATGTTAAGGACACGCCTGCCTCATGAGCAATGGCTGGTAAATGAAGCGCTGTATTAGAAGAACCACCCAACGCCATATCTACTGCCACTGCATTTTCGAAGGCTTCGCGAGTCATTACATCTTTTGGTTTCAATCCCGCTTTCAATACCGCTACAGCTTGCATACCAGCGAGCTTAGCCAAACGTAAACGTTCGGAATATACAGCTGGGATAGTGCCATTACCTGGAAGCCCCATGCCCAATGCCTCTGTTAAGCAGTTCATTGTGTTGGCTGTGTACATACCAGAGCAAGAACCACATGTTGGACACGCATTATTTTCAATGACGTTCAATTCAGCGTCGTCCATTTCGCCAGTTTGGTGTTTACCAACTGCTTCGAATACGTCTGATAGGCCGATTTTTTTGCCTTTATGCACGCCTGCTAGCATGGCACCACCACTAACGAATACGGATGGAATGTTCAAACGAGCAGCAGCAATTAACATACCAGGTACAACTTTATCACAGTTAGGGATGAACACCATTGCGTCGAATGGTGTTGCCATAGCTGTGGCTTCGATGGAATCAGCAATGATATTACGAGTTACCAAAGAGTATTTCATGCCGATATGATTCATTGCTAGGCCATCACAAATACCGATTGTGTTAAACTCGATTGGCACGCCACCAGCATTACGAATACCGTCTTTTACGGCTTGTACGACATTTTTTAAATGTACGTGACCAGGAATGATTTCATTAAAGGAATTCGCAATACCAATAATAGGTCTACCCATTTCCTCATCAACAAAACCAAGTGCTTTCAATAATGATCTGTGTGGTGCTCGAGTGACCCCTTGAGTCAAATTTTCACTACGTGTACTCATGATAATCTCCTTATCTCATAGTGCTTTCACTACATCACCTAATGTAATGAGGCACTTACTAACAAAAAAAAGACGACTCCATAGAATCGTCTTAAAAGTTTGCAATAGTATAATTGTTCTTTACAGGTTCCTTTGTAAAAGCAAGCTAATACACCCTTGGGTTTATATATAAAACAAAGAACTAATAAAATATAAGAACTTGTTGATTGTATATTAAGCCATTCGCGGAACTTCTAAGACAGCATGTGTTAAGTTGTTGTTCATAATTCGAATGTTTTTAATAATCACGACCAGCGCGATAACCAACAAGCTAATAAGTAACATGCGTCCTCCTAAAAAAATCTGTAAATGATGTTCTTATCTTAACACGTTATAGAAGACTATGCAAGAGAAACATTCGTCCATTCTACAGAGATTTTTAGTTTTCTAAAAATTCCTTTATTTTTGGATTTTCCTGTAATTGTTGTAATTCTTCGTCAGTGAGCAATTTTACCTTATCTCTGTCTTGGTTTACAAGACATAAAAATCCGATATAATCACCTTTATTGGCTCGGAATTGGTGGATAGTATTACTAGGGATTTCAACAAAATCCCCTACTTTCACATCATGAATGGCATCGCCTAAGAGCATCTGCCCCTTACCGCGGAATATCATTACCATATGAGTATGTTCATGGTATTCCAGTGTAGAGTATCCACCAGGTTTACATTCAAAATAGCGAAATTGACAGGGAATGTCAAAGGCACCATCAAATAATACTTGTCTCGTTACATCTTTAAAGGGACTGCCATCTTGTTTATAGACTAGCGTATTTACGCCCTCCCAAGTAAAATTCTCTTCATCGAACTTACGAATCATTGCCTATACTTCCTATTTGAATAAACGTTTCAAACCGCCAAGTAAACCACCAGATGTATGGCTATGTTCAGCATCACGAACGCCTTCTACTTCAAAACCAGTTGCTTCAATAGCCTTTGTAATTGTACCCACATCTACTTTAGCAGGGTCAAAACTAATAACTGCATCTTTTTCAGGCAAATCTACTTCGCTGCTCATTACACCAGGTAAACCAATTGTGGCACCTTCTACAGAGGCCTTACAATTACCGCACATCATAGCTGGCACACGGAATACTTTTGTTACATTGCCGTTATTTTCTCCACATCCGCAATCTTTACACATAAAAATACCTCCTATTATTTGTCTGCCTCTTTGTGTTTGTCATCATTTTTAGAGCCTACTTCTACATCAATAGTAGTCGCTTCTTTTACGACTTCTTTTGCTTCGTCAACAGCTTGCTTGCCCCCGCCGACAGCACCTTTGAATTCGTTAATACCCTTACCAAGCGCTTTACCAATATCAGGTAATTTACCAGGGCCAAACACAACAAGGGCGATGATCAAGATTAAAATTAATTCAGGTGTACCAAAATTAAACATAAGGGTCTCCTTGTGTATACATCATAGTCACTACCACTCGTAGTGAGGTTTCCTAATTCTAGTGTACATCATGTAATTGAAACTTACTAACATTTTTTACATAACTACACAATTCCAAACTAAAGAATACAAATACTAATCTTACTTTTTATAGGCTGCATCATCTACATACCAGGTGATGGTAGCTTGTGAAAGTACCGCCCCAGGAAGCACTCGGCCGATTCTTTCATCCCAAGGTGTATCTTCATAATCCCACCGTTGATTAATCACCTTAGATAAAGCAGACCGTTTTGCATCACCTACCACTGTAAACCAAACAGTTTCTGTTTTTGCCAAAAATTGGAACGTCATAGTAATACGTTCCCACACCTTGCCATCCTCAACCGGCACCACCTCATGATTGAGTTCACGAAGAGCATGAGAACCTGCGAACAAGCCCGCTGTATGTCCATCACTACCTAAATCAAGAATAACTAAATCCATGGCTGTTTTTTGGCAACGTTTCAATACGGTACGGACTTCTTTTTCGTAATTTTCTGCCGCCTCTAATACAGTTTTTCCATTTGTATCAATAGGCAGGAAATGAGCTGCACCACGAACCTTACATAATAAGGTCGGTTTCAAGCTGGAAAAATAATTATCCGGGTTGGATTGTGGCACAAACCGTTCATCAGTCCACAAAAAGAAAATATGTTCCCAATCAACAGAATCTATATTATCGTTGTTATTCAAAACCTCTAATAATGCATTAATGGCAGTACCACCAGTAATCCCTACAATACAATGTCCCGTATCGTGAATATACTTATTCGTTACTGCTATAAAATCCTTGGCCATTTCCTCTGTCACTGTTTCGATAGTAGGGAAATGTTTTATAATATCTTGAGCCATTACGCAGCCCCTCCTCTTATGTGACCTACCGTCACCATATCATGTATTATATACGTTTTACACACAATAGAAAAGAGGGGGAGTATAGCAAAAAAAGATACTGGCTATAGCGTATTGTAACACCCGCCGCCACCACCAGTATCCATTATCGTATTATTGTATGAGTAAATTTTCCAAAAGGATTAACCGAATTTAGGGCGTCTACGTTCTGCATAAGCACGTACGCCTTCTTTAAAGTCCTCAGAGAATCCTAAGGAGGCTTGCAATTGAACCTCTAATTCTGCATATTCTTCCCAACCAGCAAAGAAACTAGCCCACATCATTTCCTTCATTGCCTTGTAAGATAACTCTGGCCCTTTTGCCAAACGTGTAACCAAACGGTCTGTTTGCTTTTCTAAAGCTTCTGGTTCTACCACCTTGTAAACAAAGCCATATTCTTTTGCTTTATCAGCAGGTACAGCTTCACCAGTCATGGCTAATTGCATAGCCCGGTTAATCCCTACAGAACGAGTCAATAGGAACATCCCTCCTGCATCAGGTGCCAACCCTACATTAACGAAGGCTTGAATGAATCGACTATTCGTAGATGCAATGCACAAATCTGCAGCAAGAACCATATTAAATGCAGCCCCTGCTACCGCACCATTAGTGCTGATAACAACTGGTTTTGACATGCGCTTCATGGCAAAAGAAATCTTCATCACCAATTCAGCAATTTCAACTAAAGATTGTTGATCATTTTCTTCAACAGCACGTTTCATCTCTTGTAGGTCACCGCCTACAGAGAACACTTTGCCTACTGCATTAATCAATAGTACACGTACATTTGAATCGGCTTCTGCTGCTTCAATGACACTAAGGATTTCATTACACATAGTAACATTAAAACCATTCGACACATCCGGACGGTTAAAAGTTAATGTGCCTATACCATTAGCGACATTGTATAAAATTGTTGTTAAATTCATATATATCTCCATATTCTTTCTAATGCTTGCATTCGATAGTATCAGCCTAGATAATTTAGAAACGTTACCTAGTATACATTTAGCAAAACTCGTATCGATATTTTTCGATTGCACTTCTATTATAGAGAATTTTAGATGTAATGTAAAATACTTTCTACCATATATTTCGCTCTTTGTACTCTCCATCTAGCGCCAATAATGCATCATACCGTTCCCAACGGAATCGCTCATTTAAGCTTTCACAATAAGGACCATGATTCCATTCATAGCTAGAACATACCGTATACACCGCATCAATGAGGTCCCAATCAAACCGAATATGATCCACATAAGATAAATTAGGATACATATTAGGTACCGTCATAGGCATAAATGCCAGCGCCTCTTGAAATAGATCAACAATCCAATACGGTCCATAATGAACGGACCGGGACCACACTACATCAGCTAATACATCTGTATGACGTTCCATATAAAATAAATCACGTCGCAATAAATCTACGGCTACATCGTAATATTCTTTCTTAATAAATCCATGCTGTAATCGGAAAAACAAGTCCTTGTATTGATGTGCATAAGTGCGCCATACATCATCAAATGCCAAACTACCAATACATTCTGTGCCTAAGCAATGCCCCATATTACGTGTAATCATGCGCGCCTCATCAGATAACGTAACACCATTCTCATCGGACAGCGTGACACTATTCTCACCAGATATCGAAACACTAGTATCCTTTAAATACTGAATAAATCGCTCCACCGTTCCCGCTCGACTAGAAAACTGATAGCATCCATAGGATTTCCCTCCCCAATCGAGTTCATTGTCAGAAATAGCACCTACATCACCATTACTTTCATATCTTGCCGATAAATCACCTAACATAATGACCTCCTTATAGAAAAAACAACACTGTATCTATTAAGGTATATTCATAGTTGGTGAAAGCGACAAAAAAATCTCATCTATTATAAGCATAGACTAATTTAGATAAGTATCTAACATTAGAGTTCAAATAATAGATGAGATTCTTAATTTATTAATAATATGGCTCCGCATCTGTAATTTCTTTATTAGCCAGAAAACTACGTATAGCGCCACTCGGCCCATTAGTTAAGGAAGAAATTTATTTTGGTATTGGTACTGCATCGGGTTTAAAGGATGGTGCATCACCAGCTGGTGCCCCTGGCGTAAATTGCCGGACGGAGAATGTGTTTCCCTCCTTATCCACTTCAATAGTTTCCATTTCTTCTCGGTATTTATTAGACCGATTGCCACCTCCACCGGGAGGTGGTGTCACTTTACTAGGTGCAACGGATTTGGTAAATACACTCCCGCCTCCACCACCTCGTTTTTTAGGTTTCACGGCCCCTTGACCTGGGGTAAATGTACGCACACCATTAACCTCCACTGGTTGTGATGTAGGCGTTGGCCCCCACAAGGAAAACACAATCAACCCCATAGCGATACCTAGCATGACTATGGCTAATCCAAAGAAAAATTTCATCCCCGATGTCATATAGGTATCCCCCTTCCCAATGGTTCCATTATAGTCCACATTAATACATCCCCAACTATTACACAAAACTCAACACTTATACACACTTTACTTAGTCATATTATTATACATCATTTAACACTTTAATTCATATTAATATTTTTGGATATAAAAGACTTCTACTATATTAAAACTCATTATTTTTTACTAATACACACTCACTTAAATTAAGTGGCTACTAAATAACAGATACACTGTCAGTTTTAGACGTACCTTTCGAGTCTTTGGGCGGTATCGTTACAGGAACAACGATACTATGCCACAAGCGTTGTATTGAGTTTTTACCATCAATGCGAAGAGATTTTACCATAGAGAGGAATTTTTCATAATCAAGAATACCATCAACTGGCTGTTCTACATTTATCATAAGAAGATAATACCCTATCTGATCATTCCCTGCATTTCCTCTATAATACATCCCAATATATCTTTTTCCCCGACATCAGTTGTTTTAGTAGTATACGTATATCCAGTGGCGTCATCTTGAATTAGCCAATTATAATTCTCTAACTTTCGCTTATAATGTGGCCTGCGATCCCTATGAGTAGTGCCGATATCATAAAAAAGTTCTTGCTCTGATTTAATCTTTTCCTCTTCACTGATTTCCATCGTTTTGTAACTTGGTTTTTGTGGGCCATAGGCAGAAATTATCAGGGAACTTTGATCATTCGTAAATTTCCCCTCCCTATTGAGTGTACGCGCGTTATAATAGCCTTTGTTGTTTGACCCCCAATGGATTAATATCCATATAAGCCGTTGGCACATCCATATAAATATGGTCTTGTAACACTATTCGAGTAGAAGGATATGGTACCACAAACTCCTCATTCATAAAGGAGAGTGATGGTAATACACTATTAAATAATAACTTTTGATTCTCAACTGACTCAGCTGTATTACCTAATAAAGAAACAACCATTACCATATCCGATTTGTTAGCTGGAACCCCTATAACCTCAGTTACTTCATCATTCGTTACATGCCCTGCAAACAGATTCTTTGGTAACTTACTTGGATCGGGTTGATGTACACTTCGAGTCCAATAACTAGCTTTAAAATTAGGCATAAAAAATATATCCCCTTCAGTAATAGGACTCTCTTTTTTCAAACTGGTTTCTAACTTTTTTTTGAAATCTTCTGTATCTTCTTATTATCAAAATAAATTTCACCATTATGATTTGATAAATGTTGATTTTTTTCCAACACCCCATAGTCAAGAACTAGCTGTCGCTCCTTACCATGATTTGTATCCACTAACCGTAAATTATAATAATCTCCAAAATGTACAATTTTATGGGCCTGCTTTCCATCTGGCTTAGTCACTGAAAAATCAGTTTTATTGGCATGTAGACAGCCTCTTTGATATCACCAGCATATGTCATAGAAATACCATTTTCACGATTAAAAATATATACATGTTCTAGTGGCCCTGTCATTCCTTCTGGAAATTTAACTCGAAGTAATGGCAACGAGTAGGTAACTTGTAGGCAACTTGTAGGCAACCTCAAAAATTTTGTACTAAATTCAGCCTCACTAAACAAAAAGAAACCCCATGAACACTGAGTCCACGGGGTTTGTATTTTTGTTGTTCTTAACGTTTGGAGAACTGGGAAGCTTTACGAGCTTTTTTAAGACCGTATTTTTTACGTTCTTTCATACGTGGGTCACGAGTCAAGAAGCCAGCTTTTTTCAAAGATTGACGAAGTTCGCCATCTACGTCCAATAACGCACGGGAGATACCGTGACGAATTGCACCAGCTTGACCGGATGGGCCACCACCAGCTACAGTTGCGATTACATCGTATTGTTCAACTGTGTTAGTTAAGTTTAAAGGTTGTTTTACGATCAATTCCAAAGTTTGGCGACCGAAATATTCACCTAGTTCGCGTTTGTTTACAGTGATTTTACCTGTACCCGGTACCAGACGAACTCTGGCAACGGAAGATTTTCTACGACCTGTACCGTAGTATTGTGCTACTGCCATTTATATGTTCCTCCTCCCGGAATTAACGAATATCCAATTCCAAAACTTCTGGTTTTTGAGCTGCATGTGGATGTTCAGGACCAACATATACGTTCAATTTACGGTATTGTTGTGCGCCCAATTTATTTTTTGGAAGCATGCCTTTAACAGCCATTTCCACAACGCGTTCAGGGTGTTTTTCTAACATAACCCCCAATTTAACGAATGTGGATCCACCTGGATAACCAGAATGACGGAAATAAATTTTTTGATCCAATTTTTTGCCAGTAACGCGGATTTTTTCTGCGTTTACAACAATCACATGGTCACCAGTATCAACGTGTGGTGTGAAAGTTGGTTTATTTTTGCCCCGAAGAACTTTAGCAACTTCGGCAGCAAGGCGTCCTAAAGTTTTACCTTCAGCGTCAACAACATACCATTTCCGTTCGATTGTGTTCGGATTGGCCATAAATGTAGTTTTCATGCTGCATTTCCTCCTAATAACGACTTATATCTACCAAAATCAGCTTTACCCGTCTGCTTCCGGGGCTAATGGAAACATGACAAAAGCCTACTCAAAATAGTATACAGATTTGAGCAGGCTATGTCAAGAAAATTTACAGATTCTTTTCACGTTTCATGTATGATAGATTCACTCTACTACATATTGTAATATTTATGTTATTTTACCACAAATATCCTCTATTGTCCCGAAAATTGTTACTCTTCACCTTCTACAATCTCGTCATCCGTTACTGCTTTTGTGCCTGTTGTACCAGTACGAATACGCATCGCATCTTCTACATCATAAACAAAAATTTTACCATCACCGAGCTTACCAGTGGACAAAACTTCTCGTGCTTTTTCCATTACCAATTGTACCGGTACGTCACACACAACAGTTTCTACTTTCACCATCGGTTTCAAATTAATTGTGACCTCACGGCCGCGATAAAATTCTACGTGTCCTTTTTGCAATCCACAACCATATACTTGTGTTACTGTCATACCTTGTACGCCAATACTATTCAAGGCTTCTTTTAAATCTTCTAATTTTTCGGATCGAGCAATAATGTCTACCCGTTTCATTCTACTCATAGGAACCTCCAGGTGTTCAACACCAATTATCTATTCTAAGTACTATTCTATTATAATTTATACTTTCACCCCATATACGAATTATGTGAAAGTAATGTAGATGCTATAGTAGTCATCACGACTACTGTATCTACTCCCCATATATTATATATATTATTTTATAAGGAGGATTGATTGTAACCACTTTCACCATGTTCGCTAATATCGATACCCATAGTTTCAGCATTTTTATCAAGGCGCATTTCCATAACAGCACTCAATACCTTATAGATAATGAACGTCCCCACAACAGCCAATGCATAGGCCACTACAATAGAAATCAATTGTGCTACGAACAAATCTGTTTCGCCATAGAGCAAACCATTAGCGCCCGCCTCATTAATTTCAGTTGTAGCCCAGATACCTGTAGCGATAGCGCCCCATGTACCACCAATACCGTGGATACCGAAAGCATCCAAAGAATCATCATAGCCAAGTTTATTTTTCAATACTGCTACAGCAAAGTAACAAATAACGCCACCGATAACACCAATCCAAAAAGATCCAAGTGGAGTTACAAAGCCAGCCGCTGGTGTAATAGCTACTAGGCCAGCGACACACCCAGATGCAGCACCAAACACTGTTGGTTTACCATGATGCATCCATTCCACTACTACCCATGCTACCATAGCCGCTGCAGGCGCCAATAGCGTTGTAATCAATGCATTAGCTGCCAATTGACCTACCCCAAGGGCAGAGCCTGCATTAAAGCCAAACCAGCCAAACCACAAGATGCTAGCACCAAGAATTGTCATAGGCATATGATGTGGCAACATCGGGATGCGACCATAGCCTTGACGTTTGCCCAAAAGTAAGCAAAGTGTTAATGCAGATACACCAGATAAAATATGAATTACAAGACCACCGGCAAAATCAAGAGCACCTAATTCTGCAAGGAATCCACCACCCCATACCCAGTGTGCCATCGGATTGTAAATACAGATAGCCCAAATGAGGGAGAATAGTGCATAGGCACCAAATTTCATACGACCTGGTACAGCACCACTAATCAAAGAAGGGGTAATAATAGCAAACATCGCTTGGAATGCCACAAATGCCATTTCAGGAATGCCCGTGTCTTCCATTACGGCTGTTCCCACACCTTCTAATCCCAATTTATTTAAACCACCAATAAGACCAGATATATCATCGCCAAAAGCCATAGTGTAACCGAGTAAACAAAATTCAACGCCAATAAGCCCCATTAAAAAGAAACTTTGCATGATAGTGCCGAGAACATTTTTACTTCGAGCCATACCACCATAGAAAAACGCTAACCCTGGGGTCATAAAAAATACTAATGTCGCGCATAGTAGAACCCATGCTGTATTACCTGTATCAATTCCCATATCTTTCTCTCCATTCAATAAAAAAGACGCCTTGTTAGTTTCATAACCCGAAGGTTATGAAACTAACAAGACGTCATTGTCTTCAAATAATTTTATATATGAGATCTCTATGGAACTATCATACGCCAGTATTTTTTATCTGTCAATAAAATTCTATAGATTTTTTTATTTTAACTTTACTCATCCTAACACATGTTACTGACACAACAGTAATCAGCATATCTACACCAAAATAAGCGCAAAATTGGCGCCCCCTATCGGTGCGCCAATAATGCTTAATAGTAAGTTCTATTCAATGGTTAAAAATGGGTAAGCTAAGCACACATTAATAATGTGCTTCTTGTACTACATAATCCATAAAGGTTTGCATAGTTTCCCACTTAGTACTGTTCTTTTTAAAAGCAAAACAAACTTGCAACCGAAGTGGTTTTTCTAATTCTAAATATCCATGATTGACTTCCATAGATTCCAAGAATGGTTTTGCCACAACACAACCCGCTTCATTTTTATTACAGTAATCTACCATAGTATATGGATTAGATAAACGACTGCCTTGGAATGCCGCATTTTGAGATCCTTCACCTAAATAGGATTTCAAAGTACGATTCATGAAATACTTAGGTGGATACATAACAAGTGGATTTGCTAACATCGCTTCTACAGAGATAGGTTCTTTAGAATCCCCAATCAATTTAGGCGCATAGTAAACAAAACTATCTTCACGGATGCCGATAGATTCATACATACTCATATCTTTATTATTTGGCAAATAAAGAATACTCATATCAATACGATTTTCACGCAAATCCAAAAGAACTTCTTCTTCTTCCATGTCAAAAATGCTCACAGAAAACTCTGGGTGATTTTTGTAAAAGTGTGCAACATAACCATTAACACGGACGTCACCAAAACTACGTAACACGCCAATATTCAATACCGGGCGTTCCACTTTACTAGTTAGACGAATGGATTGTACTGCACGTTCTAAGGTTTCAAGAACATGTTCCGCTTCTGGTAAAAACAATTCGCCTTCTCTTGTTAGACGACTGCCACGAGTAGATCGAGCAATCAATTTCACACCCACCAAGCGTTCTAATTTTTTCATTTGCGCACTGAACGCGGACTGCGTAATGTTCATGGATTGTGCTGCCAAAGTAAAACTACCCATTTTGTTATAGGTAATAAAACTTTGCAACTCCTGCATTGTAGGTAATTCTTTCATAGCATCATTCCCCATTTCTAAAAGTCTCAAAACTATAGCCTCTAAAACACTCACAAACTACTGAAAGCACACGTATATCGACACTATAGTTATAGGTAATCCTATTATATATCCACAGACATTCATTTCAATATATTATCTATAGAAACACTTGTACTATCAGAATTATTTATATGCTTATTGTATCATATGAAGTGCTACATTTAAATATAATTCACTATACTTATTCCTATGAAATTTAGACATTAAATAAATCTAATAAAATAAATCTAATAAAATAAATCTAATAAAATTTGACAGTTTCTACGCTTCCATGATAAGATATTTCAGTACCATTTTACGGTACAGTCTTATATTTTATACGAGGTGATATAACACATGGCAACGAGAAGAGAAGCTCGATTCAAATTATGTCGTCGCTTTGGTGTGAACGTATTCGGTCACGCAAAAGCCTTGAATCGCGTTAAAAAAGACCAACGTCAGAAAAAAATGTCTGAGTATGGCACACAATTATTAGAAAAACAAAAAGTTAAAGCATACTACAACTTGCTAGAACGCCAGTTCGTACGCTACTATGATAAAGCGAAAAAAATGCAAGGCATCACTGGTCAAAACATGTTGATTCTTTTAGAATCCCGTCTTGACAACCTTGTATACCGCATCGGCTTCGGTAACTCCATTCGTCAATCCCGTCAAATGGTAAACCATGGTCACGTTTTGGTTAACGGCCGTCGTGTAGATATTCCTTCCTACAGCTGCAAACCAGGCGATGTAATCGAACTTCGTGAAGCTTCCCGCGACAACGAAATGTTCAAAGTGAACTTCCAAGAACTTCGTTCTTTCGAACTTCCTTACATCGAAAAAGATCTTGAAAACTTCAAAGGTACATTCACTCGCCTTCCAGCTCGTGAAGAACTTCCAATTGAAGTTAACGAAACACTTATCGTCGAATTGTACTCCAAATAATTCGAGATACTACGGAGAACACGTATTTTATACGGTTCTCCGTTTTTTATTTGCCTTAAAATGTAGCCACCGCAAAATATAAACACTACTAAGCACGAATCAGCAATGAAATCCATATGCCCATGACTTCAGCTCGTAGGTTTATCTTATTATCCCTCGTTTCATTAATATCCATACCAGAGCAGCACCAGTAACAAAGGCCTTAATCGCCTCTTTATCAAACTCTATTAAACTTATTATGCATATAGCTAATATTACAATTACTATATCTTTCCACATTACTTTCATATCTGTATCTCCTTTGTTATAATGAAAGTATCAGAAAAGCCCGCTCTCCATCCTTTGGGGTTGGCTCATCGATGGCATTCACCCCGATACCTACGACATCATCGGTGGCATCGTATCACTAATCGGTGTCTATATCATCATGTACGCTCCAAGATAAAATAATTGACCAAAGACATCCTTAAAAGGAATTCTTTCAATGTCAGATCTAGCAAGTCTAATATCAAAGAATTCCTATTCATGGATGTCTTTTGTATTTTCAAGTCTATATTTGTTTTAATTTAGTCTACACATCTATAGTACACACGACTACAGGCCTTATGTATATCATTAATATAAGCGCTCTAATTCCTGACTACCCTTAAAACTATGTTCTATCGTCGGAAATTCATTTGCTTTCACCGCATCACAATAATCCATAATCCCATTCTTGATTTGCGTACCAATGTCACCAAAACGTTTTACAAATTTTGGTTGAAACCCTTCAAACATACCTAACGCATCTTGATACACTAGTACCTGTCCATCGGTATCAACTCCAGCACCAATACCTATCGTCGGTATAGCAATTTCATCCGTAATCCTCTTGGCTAAACCACGTGGTACACATTCTAAGACAAGAGCAAATGCACCGGCCTCTTCTAAGGCATTCGCATCAGCCAGTATTTGTTCTGCTTGCTCAACTGTGTTTCCCTGTACTTTAAAACCGCCAAAGGCGTGTACTGATTGTGGCGTTAATCCAAGATGACCCATCACTGGAATTCCTGAGTTCACAATAGCGCGAACTTGATTAAGAACACTAGATCCACCTTCCAATTTTACCGCTTGAGCGTGAGCCTCTCGCATCAATCGCCCCGCATTTCTCACAGCCTCCTCAACAGAAATGTGATAACTCAAAAATGGCATGTCCACCACTACCAAGGCATCTCGCGTCCCTTTAGCGACAGCTGCACCATGATGAATCATATCCTCCATGGTCACCGACACCGTGTCTTCATACCCTAGCATCACCATTCCTAGCGAATCACCTACGAGTAGGCAATTAACTCCGGTCTGATCAAGCAGCTTGGCCATTGAATAATCATAGGCCGTAATCATGGTGATTTTCTCACCACGTCGTTTCTGATCTTGCAATGTTACAATTGTGTTTTTCATACAGTATCCTCCTATTTGGTAGAATCCGTTGAATACGACAAAGCTCGCATTCCACCACATATTTTAGAACACTCGATACTAACTGTCTATACCCCTTATAATGAAAGTTTGACATAACTCATCTCGCCTGTGGGCCACCCCACAGGCTGTCCGGCAAGCCCCTCGATGGGGCCTGCCGGGCCCCGCGTGCCTCAAACACTTTTTAGTAAATAACCCCATCCATATAGTTTTTCAGTGACATTCGGCACTGCCGTCAGGAACAAAAAACTATATGGATGGGGTTTTAGTAAAATCTCCTAGCAAAAACATTCGGCTTTGCCGTCCGGAGCAAGGGAACCTAGTGGGCCTTTCACACAACAAAAAAAGAGAACATCTTGAAGATGTTCTCTTAAATCTGGTGGACGATGACAGGATCGAACTGCCGACATCCTGCTTGTAAGGCAGGCGCTCTCCCAGCTGAGCTAATCGTCCATGTTGGTGACCCGTCCGGGAATCGAACCCGGGATACCGCCGTGAAAGGGCGGTGTCTTAACCGCTTGACCAACGGGCCGTGTAATTGGTGACTCACCCGCGACTCGAACGCGGGACACCCTGATTAAAAGTCAGGTGCTCTGCCAACTGAGCTAGTGAGTCATGTTTGGCAGGGGTAAAAGGATTCGAACCTTTGAATGACGGAGTCAGAGTCCGTTGCCTTACCGCTTGGCGACACCCCTATGAAGGAGTAGCCGTTTGGCCGCAAATAAAAAATGGCTCCTCGAGTAGGACTCGAACCTACGACCGATCGGTTAACAGCCGATTGCTCTACCAACTGAGCTATCGAGGAATGTATGGAGCGGGAAACGAGATTCGAACTCGCGACCCCCGCCTTGGCAAGGCGGTGCTCTACCGCTGAGCTATTCCCGCATACACAACTGTTTAATAGTGTAGCACCATTTCCAGTCACTGTCAAGGCCTTTGTTATTTGCTCCCGACTGCTTTATTATAATAACAAATCATACATGTAGTGTCAACACTTTTTTACAAACTTTTTGCATAAATTACACATAAACAGAAAATAGTGCGGTATAACTGATGTAATTATACAAATTCATCTGTATACCAGCACTATATTCATTTAGAAAATTATTTTTTCTATTATGCCCAGATATATGATTCTAGATTACCAATAGATATTCAATCAGAAATCTATATGTCTTACTTGTATTATACTTCTTCAATGGCAACAGCCAATACATTTGGAATTTCTAGTTCCATAGAACCAACGCCAATACCAAACTTCTGGCTCTCCATAATTTTAGAACGCACTTCTTCTAGCTCCATAAATGGATCAGACCATGCGCCTACTGTTTTTACAATGGTAGCACCTGTCGGGGTAACTAGTTCGCCTTCAATATCCGTTTGAAAATACGGAATTTCAGCCAATAACGCTTCCGTAGCAGGTGTCGGGATATCCATGATACCATGAGCGCATTGAACCTTGCCCTGGCCCACATGTAGTGGCGAAAATACCACTTCATCAATACCATGGAACTCAAGACCGATCATAGTACCTACGATATCTATGATGCAATCAATGGCCCCTACTTCGTGAAAGTGCACTTCTTCCAAGTTGGAATTATGTACCTTCGCCTCTGCTAGGCCCAAATTCAAGAATGCTTCAATAGATTTTTCTTTCACCCAAGGAGACAATTTACTCTTTTCAATAATTTCTTTAATTTCTGTAAAACCGCGATGTTCATGATGATGCTCATGTGTATCATGGTCAGCATGTGTATCGTGTTCATCATTATCTCTGTGCTCGGCACCATCAACATGGTGTCCATGCTCTTCACTTCCATCATGTTGGTCGTCATGTTCACCCACATGATGTTCGTCATGGTGATGATGATCGTAGTGCAGTAATTCTACATTAAAATACGTTCCAGGGATACCATTTTTCACCTGTTGTTCATCGATGAGTTTGTACCCATCAAGGTTCAATTTTGCCAAATGAGCACGTAGGTAAGACGGCGACATGCCCAAATTAATAAGAGCCCCCACCATCATGTTACCGCTGATACCAGATGCACATAATCCATATAATCGTTTCATAATTATCCTTTCAACAGATTGGCCGGTCGAGCCGAGCCACTTAATCCAATAGAGTGGTGTTAGAATATCCGCACAAAACGGAATTTCAACACCACTCTAATTATAACATGCATACCAGCCTGTTTAATGTACTTAATTTTTATTCACCTGACGCTCGTTGCCAGGACCATTTTCAGCAGCATGTACATCTGCCTCAACAAATGTTTTCATATCGTTTAACATATGCATAGATGCATCGATGAGTGAAAGCCCCATCGTAGCACCAAGGCCTTCGTCAATATTGAGACCATAATGCAAATATGGTTTCACACCTAAATAACGGCATTGTGCTTGATGAATGAGTTCATCATACACAGACGATGGAAACACATACTCCCGCACTAGTGGATTAACGGCTTGTGCGGCCAGCACAGCTGCACCCGTTATAGCATTATCAAATACGACAACCATACGATGGCTAGCAGCACCTAACACAAAGCCTGTTAATACAGAAATATCAATACCACCTGCAACATGCAAGAGATGCTCAATATTATCTGTGCTCACGTCAAAAGGATCCACAAAGGAATGGATATGTGTGGCACGTTGTGCCACCGTCGGACCACAATCGGTTTCCGCCAAGACACTCTCGTACGTATCGCCAGTAATGGTCGCTGTTACCACGAGAGCATCTAGGAGAGACCGTTCCCCTACATTACCAAGGGCTACTGCTTGTACTCCCTCTTCGTGCATTTTGTCCGCATAGGCAAAGCCTAATTCAATAGCTCGAGCGGTTGCTTCCTCAGATAACGTTGGTGCTACGCCAAAGAAATGGGAACCATTACGAATTTTCGCTTGTTCAATGTATTCCAAATGAGATGTATCAGATTCAAGTCCCGCATCAACAACATGAACGGTAGCATTCAACTTAAATCCTGCCCCCTGTGTGGCTGTGGTACCTGCATTAAAACGTTCGATGATAGGGAAACTTTCACTACCGTGTTGGAAATTTTGAGGACCATCCACCAAATGATCAGCGCCCACAACGAATATACCATATTTCAAATTCGCTGGCTGTGGCGTTTCCAAAATACCCGCAATACGTTCAGCCATCGCCTCTAGCTGTGCCAAGCTGTAAATTGGTTTCGTTAAATTATCGATACGAAGTCGGCAAGCCTCCATGGCCTCCTTGTCTAATGGTGCAATGTTAAATTGTCTCATTGTTGACCTCCTCGTAATGCGATGTACATATGAACAGCTAAGTCGAGCATCCCCATTTGAACGGAGCCACCAGAGGCTTCACCAAGACATAGTCCTAAGTCCACATACGCAGACAGGCCTAGATTTTCTAGAGAGGCCTTAGCTGCTTTTTCAGCCGACAAATGCGAGGCCATCACATACTCTAAGCTGGCCGGCACAAGATTTTTCGCTACCAATGCGCAAGCACTCGTATTGAACCCATCGATGATAACTAAAGATTTTGTCGCTGCCGCACCTAAAATTACTCCTACGATACAAGCAAATTCAAAGCCCCCTACAGAGGCCAAAATACCCAAACCATCATTTTTATCGATGTGTTCATATTTTACCAACGTATCATGAATGATGCGTTGTTTTACTTTCAATCGTTCGTCGGAAATATTACTGCCTCGGCCAGTTGCTTCCTCAGCAGTGAGGCCTGCAAATTTAGCCGTCATTAACGCGCTAGATGTCGTATTGGCAATACCCATTTCGCCAACGAGGAACACATTATATCCTTGTGCCACCTTTTCTTGGACCAATGCAATACCTACCTCGATACCTTCAATGGCCTGTTCACGCGTCATAGCCGGTTCTTCTAGGAAATTCTTTGTCGCCATACCTAGTTTATGAGATCGCAAACCAGGCACCCAAGACATATCGGCGGCAATGCCCATGTCTAGGATTTCCATGTCGGCACCACAATAGTTAGCCAATGCATTTGCACCGGCACCTTTGGGAATCAAATAGTTCTGCGTCATCCCCACCGTTGTTTCCATTGGGTATGCACTAACCCCCATGCGCGCCACCCCATGGTCTGCAGAGGCAATGACCATACAAGGTTTTGGAATGGATACCTCCACCTGCTCCGTCGCTGCCGCATATTGTGCCACTACAGACACCAAACGACCGTAACCACTAGCCGAACTAGCCTCATCCCAGCGTTCTGCAACTATATGTTCAATCTCTTTATTTCTCTCTACAATGGACTGACAGGTATCTTGAAATAATTCCATGTGACCTCCTTAATGTATCGAATTAACGACAAGAATAATGGTGAAAGTCTCGTCTCTCACCGAATCGTTCAACTAATCTATCAACCTAATATATACTACTTGGCCCTAGCGTAACAGCATCGGGCCCAGTCTTTCAATTATGAATTTTCGGCAGTTATAAATCTAATAAAGTCAGACATCGATATTCTATTCTAGATTAGCATCATTAACCTGACCAGTCAAATATGGCAAGCGCTCGCGTATCTGTTTAGCACGGCCAAGATATTCCTCTATAGCTGCCCCATCATCATCACGAGCTAATAGTTGACGAACGTGGTTCACCTCTTGTTCCATCAACTCGAGAGACTGTAATACATTTTTGCGATTTCCAAAAATAATCTCCTTCCACATACTTGGCAAACCACCTGCGGTACGTGTGCTATCACGGAATCCGCCAGCAGATAAACGCATGCGGAACTCACCTAACTCATCGCCACCAACCACTACGGTCATAATAGAGGCCATCAAATGTGGCATATGACTCACCATGGCTAAAAATGCATCGTGATCTTTCATTTGTACTCGTTCAATACGAGAGCCAATGGATTGCCCCATATTGGCTAATTCATCAGCCACTGCCGCATCATAGCATGATGCCTCAGGATCATCGAGAACAATCCATCCCATCTTTTGGAATAAATCCTTCGTAACCACCTCATAGCCGCCCTTTTCAGAGCCCGCCATGGGATGGGTAGATACAAAAATAACCCCGTCTGGAATATGCTGATATACAGATGCCACAAAATCATCCTTCGCACTAGACACATCGGTTACAATTTGTCCTGATGTAAATAAATGCGCCTTTTCAGCAAAAAATTTTGCATTCGTTTCTGGTGGTAATGCAAATACTACGATGTCAGATTCACGAATCACGTCATCTACATTTGTCCACGCTTTACTGACTGCTTTATCAGCTAAAGCCATATCACAAATTTCTTGACGCCTCGCATACCCTACTACCTCATAGTCTGTGTAGGCCTTTAATGCCAACGCTAGCGAACCGCCTAATAAACCTAACCCTATGATGCCTACAGTTTTACTCATGTTCTTCTCTTTCCTCTATAAAAATTTATTACTCAATAAGTCGTTTATTTTTCCATTTGCCACTTTGCCAACGATAAATAAATAATAATCCTCGTAAAATTTCATCTGTCGCCATGGCAATCCAAATACCTATTAACCCCCACCCCCAATGGATGCCCAATAGGTAGGAAAACGGAACTGCGCAGAGCCACATTCCAAAGATGCCAACTAGCATTGGTGTGCGTATATCGCCAGCAGCCTGCAAACAGCCAACCATAACGATGTTTACGGCTCGGCCTAATTCGAGGAATATTTCCACAAATAACACCTTATGTGCTAGCTCTAGCACTTCTGAATCCGTTGTAAATATGGATAGCACTGGCGTGCTGAATATGTAGAAAAATATGGCTAGCCCCACGTTGATGCAGATAGCCAGCACCATAGATTCCCACACGCGCTTGGTGACCTCCTCTTGGCGTTTGGCGCCCATGAGGAATCCTACGATAACTTGCGATGCATTGCTAAGCGCAATCGTATATACATAGCACAACATGGCAATGATATACACATAGACCTTCGTGTTGATAACGGCAAGGCCCAATATATTGACCATCTTCATAATCGTCGTCTGTGAAAGCTGATATGATAGCGTTTCCCCGCCCGATGGTACACTGATATTCAAGATTTGTTTCAATGTAGATTTTGGGAACGGACGTAGATAGGAAGTATTTGCTTTCACCGTCAACAATGTTCTAAACAAGTAAATAATGATGCCTAGGCCCACCAGTTTGCTGAGCCAAGTGGATATGGATACACCAAATACGCCAAGGCTCGGGATTGGGCCGGCACCGAAGATGAATACATAGTTCGTCGCGATATGAATGATGTTCATCACTAACGCCACATACATGGTGACACGCGTCAACGAATGTCCACGGAAAACGGCCACAAATGTGTAATACAATGCCTGTATGGGCAATCCAGCGGCCACGATGGACGTATAGAGCGTCGTATCATGCATGATTTCCGGCGGTACACCAAGCCAAGTGAATATCCATTGATCACAAGTGATATAAAATACGGAGGCCACCGAACTGAACACAAAGCTGAACGCCAGTGCGACGGAGCACACCTCGGATAATTTTGATTGATTACGAGCGCCTAAATATTGAGCTATCAATATGGTCGTTGCCGTACTCATCACGATGATAAGCATAATAAATATATTTAAAATTTGATTGGCATTAGCCACAGCGGCCACAGACTCAGATGAATAATGACTCATCATGAGCTGATCAATATTACCGACCAGCATTTGTAAAAATACCTCGATAAATATGGGCCAACTAAGGGTCCAAATGGACAAGCTAATGCCCTTTTCATGTTGATGCATAGAGGCTCCTTAGTTTTACTACAATGGTTTAATTATAGCACATTAGGAGTATTTATGTAGGGTTATAGGGGGGTAATGCCAATTTGCTATCCTAAGTTATTTATACATACCTTCAGCAAAAAGGTACTATATAGTATTAAACAGCTAATATATACGTCAGAAAGGCCAGCTAGCAAACTAGCTGACCTTCCAGGACTACTTTATTATATAGAAACTTTTACAAGTTACTACCACATTATGCAACTTTTCGTTTTGTACGGAACACCGTCAAACCAACACCTAGGGCCACTAGCATAATCGCTGCACCAACACCTACAGTGAGAGACATACCAGTCATCAACCACAACGGTGTCAAACCTACAAAGGCATCTTTCCAAGACATCAATGTGGAGTATACACCATGAGTATCACCTGCATGGGATTGAGAATCTGGATCTACTGCACGAACTAGGGCTAAGCCTGTAGATGTATTACCAGTAGCTGCACCGAAAGCCATAACTGCTTTTTCAAACCATTCATCTTTACAGAAACGGCTAGCACAGAATAGGATCAATGGTACAGTTAATACTACTAATACAACAGAGTAGATAGCAATCGCTACTGCGTAAGAAGAAATAAATTCGATGTCAATTGTTGCCATAGCAGAGAAAATTACTAGTTCAAGTAAGAAACCACTTATTAAACTAATCATTTTCAAATCTACATATTTTTCCCATTTCATGAGTTGGATAAATTTCAACATAATGGCACCACCCACAACGCCATGAAGTACGCTAAGCCATTGTATCTGCAATATTAGAGGCTGGGATTTTGCTGAAAGCCTCAACTAATTTGGGATCTGGTAAATTACGTTTTAAATACACTCGATTTCCTACTGACATAATTACATCTCCTTAACATTTATGATTTTTCAGAATGTCACATTTGCGTTTTACTTATGATTGAATTGTAATATCCCTATAATAACAAAACAACGTCGTTTTTATTTAATTTTTAACAAAATATTTTTGTGAGGAAAATTATGAATCTACAAAGTTTATATTATTTCAGCGAACTTGCAAAAACGCTTCATATGACACAAACAGCAGAACGCTTATTTATTTCACAACAAAATCTGAGTAACCATATTCAACGACTAGAAAACTATTATGGGGTAAAACTATTTGAACGAAAACCTCGTCTACAGTTGACCTATGCTGGTGAACAAGTATTAGAATTTGCTAATATGATTAATCGTGAAAGCATCAACTTAACTAATATACTTTCAGAAATAAAAAACGAGGCTACCGGAACCATTCGATTCGGTGGTAGCCCTCTTAGAATCAACGCGATATTACCTCATTTATTATCTGAGTTTACACAACAATTCCCTCATGTAGAAATTCGAATTTCAGATGTACTTTCAAAAGAGCTAGAAAATAAAGTATTGAATTATGAAGTTGATTTTGCCGTAGTTACAGGTCATGAACCTCACCCAGAGTTAATCGATGTACCATTAATGGAGGAACCATTATATCTCTGCGTATCTAAAAAATTATTAGAAAAACATTTACCTGATACGTATGAAATGATAATTAAAAAATCTGCTAATGGCACTGATTTAAAAGATTTTGCAGACATACCATTTTGTATTTTAGAAAATCGTTTGGGTAAAATGATCGACCAAGTATTTAAGGATGCTAGCGTAATGCCAAAAGTATACAGCACCAGTATTCTCACCCAAATATCCACCGCTATTGGATTAAAAGGCGATGCTGCCTGTTTTGTTCCCCACCTAGGTCTTGCTAATATTATTGATCGACTACCACCAGATATGTACATCTTCCCTGTACTTTATAAAGGAAAGGTACTCGTACAAACTGTCAATCTAATTTGTCGTGCAAATCAGTATCATCCTGCCTTTGAAAAATTATTTATGGAACTGTTGAAAAAGCGCTACCAAGAAATTGCAGAATTAAAAATGAAATAATCCTGATATAAAAAAGCTCAGCGCGAACGGTGCACTGAGCTTTTTATTATATAACTTGTCTGCTTAAGGATTCGTTATGTTAGATATTCAATTATTATTTGAATTCGTTGCAAAGTTTATTGAACAACTCTGCATCTGGTTTAACCACGTCGTGTACTAATGCACGAGGATGTGGACCGCCGTTAGCGTTCGCCATTGCTTTTTCGAAGGACAAACGAGTAGTGTCTTGATATAACAAACCTGTTACCAAGCCGTCAGTTTCGCCTAATACTTTCAAAGCAGCGGCACGATCATGATGATCGAAACCTTCTGGCAATGCTTGCAAAGCATCTTTGAAGTAGTCATAACCATTGCGTTTATTGTATGTTACGCATGGGCTGAATACATTGATGAAAGCAAAACCATCGTGGTCCATAGCTTGACCGATAAGATCAACTAATTCTTTACGATTTGTCATGTAGGATTGAGCTACGAATGTAGCACCTGCTGCGATAGCAGTTTCACAGATGGACAATGGAGTTTCGAAAGAACCATGTGGAGACGTTTTTGTTACGAAACCTACGTCGGAACGAGGAGATGTTTGGCCTTTAGTCAAACCATATACATGGTTATCCATTACGATATATACCATGTTTACGTTACGTTTGAAGGCATGAATAGTATGCCCCATACCAATAGCGTACGCATCGCCGTCACCAGAACATGCGATAACATTTAGATCTTGGTTCGCTAATTTTACGCCTTGTGCGTAAGGAAGTGCACGACCATGAGTTGTATGTGCACCATAAGCATAGAAGTAACCACCAATACGGCTAGAACAACCAATACCGGAAATTACGGCTAAATCTTCAGGTTTGATATTTTTAGCAACCACTGCATCGGTGATAGCAGCTTGGACACCATAATGGCCGCAGCCTGGACACCAGTTAGGTCGAATATCATTTCTGTAATCATTCGCTGTTGTCATCTTATAGTACCTCCTTGATTGCATTTTTCACATAACTTTTTGTGAATGGATTACCGTCGTATTTCAAGCAGCTAGAAATTTTGGATTTTTTGTGCATGTTGATTTTGAACAAGTTAGTCAATTGACCAGTTGCATTATGTTCTACGATAACAACTTTTTTCGCTGCATCCATGAATGGTTGTAATTGTTTTGCAGGGAAAGGTTTAATCAAACGTAATTGCAAGTGGTTAACTTTAACGCCTTCAGCATCAAACTCAGCAACTGCTTCTTCGATAGCGCCACGGCTAGATGCCATGCCGATTACCAATACGTCAGCTTCATCGTATTTTGCATTATTCAAGAATGGTTCATAGTTGTCAGCTACAGTTTCCAATTTGCGGAAACGTTTGTCAGTTTGCGCAACGTGCATGGAAGGTGCTTCAGCTGGTTTACCTTCTTCATTATGTTCAAGGCCTGTAGACAAGAATAGACCATTTTTCATACCAGGAATTGTACGAGGGGAAATACCATCTTCAGTGATTTCAAAACGTTTGAAGTAGTTTGGTCTTTCCAATTCAGGAAGATCTTCTTGTTTCATCATTTTACCGCGGTTAATTGGCACGCGATTCATGTCAAAGGAAGAAACAGATTGTTTGTTCAAACCTTGTTGTAAATCAGGCATGAAAATAACTGGGCATTGGTACATTTCAGCTAGGTTGAAAGCTTTTTGAATTTCGTAGAAGCATTCTTCGATGCTTGTTGGAGAAATTACGATACCGGAATAATCGCCATGAGCATTGTAAACAGCTGCGTCAATATCAGATTGTTCAACTTTTGTAGCCATACCAGTGGATGGGCCAGAACGTTGTACGTCGATAACCACCATTGGCAATTCAGCCATAGATGCCATGGACAAGGATTCAGCCATCAAGCTAAGACCAGGGCCAGATGTACAAGTGAAACCACGTACACCTGCATAAACACCACCCATAGCAGTCATACAAGCTGCAATTTCGTCTTCTGTTTGTACAATAGTAGCACCTAATTTGTCCATGTTCTTAATCATGTATTCCATTACTTCAGATGCTGGAGTAATAGGATAAGATGCCATGAAACGAGAACCTGCTGCAATCGCACCTAATGCACATGCTTCGTTACCAAGTAAGAACATTTGGTCAACTTTTTCAGGAGCTGGTAATGTATCAATTTCTACATCGCCTTTACCAGCCATAACAAGTGCATGACCTTCTTCGAAGGCTGCAATATTTTTATCTACTACGTCTTGAGATTTTTTAGCGAATTTAGCAGAGATAGCCGCATGGAATGGAGCTTTATCAAAGCCAAGTAATGCTACAGACATACCCAAAGATACGATATTACGCATCATCAAGGAGCCTTGTTTCATAGCAGTTTCGGAAATAGGAAGAGATAGGCAATGTACTTTGCCACCTTCGTATTTGGAGAAGTCTGGATTTACTTTGCTGTCACAGATAATGTAACCGCCATCACGAACTTCACCGCCATGCATGTCAACAGTTTCTTGGTCCAATGCTACCAAGAAGTCGATACTTTCACCAATGGACATGATTTGTTTAAGCGCAATACGCAATGCAAAAGTAGTGTGACCACCTTTGATACGGGATGCGAATAAACGTTGGCTATATAAAGAATAGCCTTCTTTAGCAAGGATCGTAGCCATGATTTCGCCGCAGCTCTCGATACCTTCACCTTGTTGTCCACCCATTTTCCAGATAAAATCTTTACGTTGTTGCAAGAGATTCACCCTCCTTAGGATAAAAAAGAATGCTGACAAGTTGTAAATCTATAATATACTTACATGAGTCGTTTAGACTTGTCTTCGTTGTCATTGTAACACTTATAAGAATAAGTTTACAATGACGTTTTTCTATATAATGCATATAACAATATGTTATATGCATTTTTCCCTTTAAATATATGATTCATGCATTTTAATCATAGTAAAAATATTTTCTATAGTATAAAAAAATCGGTAGAATCCTCACTGGTTCTACCGATTATTATGGTATAGATAACAATATATTTTTGTCCTATAAACCTATAATATCTAATCAGATACTGTTGCATCAGTTTTTTTACATTACAGATTACTAAAGTACTCCACCTGCTCCTGCATCCGCTCTTGTGTAAAGAAGATTTCCTCCAGACACAATCCTTGAGGTGGTGCGGTTTTACCGATGAGCTTTCGAGCCTTGGCCTCCAAATAACCTGGAATAGCACTTGGTTCACGTCGATGCAATCCTACATCTACCAATAGGCCCGCAATATTACGCACCATATGGTACAAAAATCCATCACCGATAACGGAAATAATGACCTTAGGGCCAACTTTCACAATGCCGATGGCATAAATCGTTTTCACCGGATTGGCAGGCGTCGAATTCGACCCCTGCAATGTAGTAAAATCATGAGTACCCAACAATTCATGGGCACCCCGTTTCATCGCCCCAATATCTAACGGTTTCTTCACGTGATAATGAAAGCGCTGTGTCAATGGATCATCGATTTCTTCGTTATGAATGGTATACGTATATTCCTTACCATGAATTTTCCAGCGAGGCTTCCAGTCCATAGGAATTTCCTCCGCCTTTGTGACCACAATAGATCTTGGCATATGAGCAATCATAGCACGGGGAATATTTTCTACAGGAATATTACCTTCTGTGAAAAAAGTAACAACTTGGAATTTCGCATGCACCCCAGAATCTGTACGAGAGGCGCCGTAAATCGTAATAGGTTCATTACAGATTTTTGTAAGCGCTGCTTCAAGAGCGCCTTGCACCGTTGTGCCCCTCTCCTCGGGCTGACGTTGATATCCTACTAAATCGGTACCATCATAGGCCACGATTAATCGAATATTTCTCATGCCTGCCACCACATAAATGCCAACACTGCTGTTACGATGAGCACTGCTAGCACGCCGATATAATCGTATTTTGTAATAGCTAATTCTTTCATGCGAGTACGATTCACACCGCCGCGATAACAACGAGCCTCCATAGCAATGGCAAGCTCATCAGCACGACGGAAGGCACTGATAAACAATGGCACCAGTAAAGGTACCATATTTTTGGCACGTTGGATAATACTGCCTGTGACGAAATCGGCACCACGAGCAGATTGGGCTTTCATAATACGATCAGTTTCGTCCAATAGAGTCGGAATAAAACGCAATGCAATAGTCATCATCATCGCCAATTCATGAGCAGGCACACCAAATCTGCGCAATGGATTAAGTAAATGCTCAATGCCATCGGTCAATCGAATTGGTGATGTCGTATACGTCAATAGTGACGAGAACAAGATTAAAAATACGAGACGCGCCGCCATTTGTAGGCCCATCGCAATCCCTTGCTCAGAAATATGAATAAATTCGTAATCAAAGAAACTATCGCCAGGAGTCGTAAAAATATGAATCCCCATAGTGAAAGCGATAATCACCCATAATGGTTTAATGGCGGACCACATGAGATGTAACGGCAATCTTGATACGAGCATTGTCCCAATGGTGAAAGCCGCCACTACGCCATAGGCAGCAGGCGTTTTCGCCAAGAAAATAGCGATAACAAATATAGTGGTAGCAATAATTTTAGCACGTGGATCCATACGATGTAGTAAAGAATCCCCTGGGAAGTATTGTCCAATGGTAATATTATTTAACATTGTTTTTACCTCCTTTATCGCGAGTCTTACGCGCTGCGCCCTTAAAGGCAACGGTTGTAGTATTCTTAGAGGCACTAGGTTCTGTCGGCGCAACTGCTTCATTTACAGTCGTAGATGGATTCGTCTTAGCATCCTGTCTTGTCGCCTGTCCGGTGCTTTCAAAAATAGCATTCACAGCATCATCTACGGTAAGTACGCGATTTGTCACGTTAAGCCCCCGTTCACGAAGAGATTCCATCATGACAGATACCGGTGGCACGTCGACGCCCACGTTTTGCAATGTTTGACGGTGATTATTGAATATATCTAGCGGCACACCATCGAGCACAGCTTGGCCCTTATCCATTACGATAAGGCGATTCGCCATGCGAGAGATATCCTCCATATTGTGGGACACAAGGATTACGGTAATGCCCTTTTGTTTATGAAGTTTGATGATTTCCTCAAAGATTTCCTCACGGCCGAACGGATCGAGGCCTGCAGACGGTTCATCGAGAACAAGGTAATCTGGATTCATCGCCACAACGCCAGCAATAGCAACGCGACGCATTTGACCACCTGACAAATGGAACGGAGAACGTTCCGCATAGGTATTGTAATCAAGGCCCACAAATTTCATAGCCTCACGAACCCGTTTGTCCACCTCGTCCTCAGATAGCCCTAGATTTTTAGGTCCAAAGGCAATATCTTGAGCAATGGTTTCCTCGAACAATTGATGCTCAGGATACTGGAACACCATGCCCACCTTATGGCGCATTTGTTTTGCTTCATCCGTTTTACCGCTAATATCCACGCCATTCACGGTCACAGTACCAGTTGTTGGATGTAATAACCCATTTAAATGTTGTACCAATGTGGATTTGCCGGACCCAGTATGGCCGATAATACCCACGAATTCACCTTCCTCAATAGTGAGGTTGATAGTTTTCAATGCAGTTTTTTCAAAAGGCGTACCTGCGCCATAGGTATAGGTCACCTGATCTAATACTATCGGCATAGGGCATCTCCTAACTCTTGGTTCGTAATGACTTGGGGTAGTAATTTTACACCTTTTTTAGCCAGTTTCACAGCCACCTCGGCTGCCACTGGCACATCGAGGCCAAGATCCTTTAATGTTTCTACTTGGCTGAAAATCGTGTGAGGATCGCCCTCTTGTAATTTTTTGCCATTTTTCATCACCACAATACGGTCCGCCGTTACAGCCTCCTCCATAAAGTGCGTAATATACACGATGGTGATACCTTCCTCGCGATTGAGTTTATGTACCGTCTCAAGTACCTCTTGGCGACCTTTTGGATCGAGCATCGCCGTTGGTTCATCCAATACGATACAATCTGGTTTCATCGCCAATACCCCAGCTATAGCAATACGTTGTTTCTGTCCCCCAGAAAGTAAATGAGGCGCATGTTCTGCATAATCAGTCATATTTACCGCAGCCAATGCTTCATCAACGCGCTGACGAATCTCTACACTAGGTACCCCAAGATTCTCTGGTCCAAACGCCACATCCTCTTCGACCACCGCGGCTACAATCTGATTATCTGGATTTTGAAATACCATCCCAATGTGTTGGCGAATATCCCACACATTATCCTCGTCGGACGTATCCAAACCACAAACAGTGATGGTCCCTTCCGATGGCGTTAACAACACATTAAAATGCTTCGCCAACGTACTCTTACCACTACCATTCGTCCCAATGATGCACACGAACTCGCCCTTGTGAATATCTACACTCACATCATCCAGGGCCTTTACATCATTGCCATTCTCATCCATGTACACATGACTCATACGGTCCACATGTATCATGATTTCATTATTCTCCATTACACGCCTCATATCTTTCCGGTCAATTTCAATTTTTCGCGCTAGTTATTGTCTGGTTGACAATAACTAGTGTGAAAGTATTGATAACTGCTAATTTCTACGATATTTTTACTAGATGATTATAACAAATCTACGTAACAATTACTATAGTTTAAGGTGCGCTGGGTTACATTTTCTAGATAACGGTGAGGGAGGGGTCAAAGGCCCCAATTCTCACCTAGAACCGTAAATTAGATTCATTGCTGAATAAATGATTATAATCATCACCACTATATACTCGGGGTAATATTCCAATTCACTTCTATGCTTCTTAGACATTCCCCTTGACCGAATGTCGGATCACTAGAGCGTATACTCCAATCATCATTTCTACACCAACGCATCTAACCCCTAACAGACAATCTTCATATTCATAGTCTAATGCCCCGCCTTCAGACAACACCATCAATAGGTGCTCTATGTCCTATACCTCTACCATTGACGCTGCATGCACACCCCCTCCACGGAGTCAAGGTGAGGATATGCGCCTCTGTAGCTATTATCGGGGGTGGTGCAAACAGCGAGCACGAAAAAATCCCACATATAGTTTTCTCGCGACATTACGCCGAAGGCGTTCCGGAGCGAAAAACTATATGTGGGATTTTTCTTTCACTATCTTACACTAGCTCGATAATAGCTAAAGGTGCAGCGTCACCTTTACGAAGACCTGTTTTGATTACACGAGTATAACCGCCTTGGCGTTCGTTGTATTTCGGTGCAATTGTGTCAAATAATTTTTTAGTTACATCTTTATCCATAAGGTATGATTCAACTTGACGACGTGCGTGTAAATCACCACGTTTAGCCAAAGTAACCATCTGATCAGCTAATTTGCGAAGTTCTTTCGCTTTAGCTTCAGTAGTCTCGATACGCTCATGTTGGAAGAAAGATGTTAGCATTCCACGGAACAACGCTTTACGAGCGGAGCTATCGCGGCCTAATTTTCTGTACATTCGTCTTCCTCCTTATTCGCCGTTTTGCTTAAGTTGAAATCCTGCAGGATGATTTGTGAGTTTTTCCACAATTTCATCGATGGATTTTTTACCCAAGTTGCGAACTTTTCCTAAGTCATCAATGGTTTTGTCTAGCAAGTCTGCAATTGTGTTGATACCAGCACGTTTCAAGCAGTTATATGCACGAACAGATAATTCCAATTCATCAATGGAAATCTTAGCTGGACCGTCATCTTCTTGAACCTCTTGAGGTTCAGAGTCGATCACTTCAACTGGAGTACCTTCCAATTCAACAACATCAGCAGAATGCGCTAATTTAGTGAAGTTTCCTAAGTAGCCAATCATGATTGCTGCAGATTTAGCTATTGCGTCAGCAGCGGTAATAGAACCATCTGTCCAAACTTCTAATGTAAGTTTGTCAAAGTCCATTTCATTACCTACGCGGACATCGCTAACTTCATATTTTGCACGAAGAATTGGAGAGAAAATGGAATCGATTGGAATGCAACCAATTACATCTGTATCTTTTTTATTCTTCGTGGACGGAACATAGCCTTTACCACGTTCAATGCATACGTCCATCACAAGATGAGCTGTCTCATCCATCGTTGCAATTACGAGTTCTGGATTCAATACTTCCACTTCTGGTGGGAATTGAGTAGCCAAATCACCAGCAGTAAGTACACCATCCTTTTGGAAGTCAAAATGAACTTCCAATGGTAATTCTGTGTCTTCTTCAATGCGAATACACAATTGCTTCAAGTTAAGGATAATATCCGTCACATCTTCGCGAATACCAGGGATAGTAGAGAATTCATGTAGAACTCCGTCAATCTTGATAGAGGTGATAGCTGCCCCATCCAAGGATGAAAGCAAAATTCGACGTAAGCTATTACCAAGAGTGATGCCATAACCACGGTCTAATGGTTCACATACGAATTTACCATAGCGACCACCATCGGCGATGTCAACCTTCTCGATTTTAAGTTTCTTTTCTTCGCTCATCAGGAATATCCTCCTATAAAACATGTCTTATATAGTAATTATAGCATGACTGACCCCTATGGGGGCAGTCAATCTACAAATTATACACGACGACGTTTTGGAGGGCGACAACCATTGTGAGGAATTGGAGTAACGTCCTTAATGGAACTTACTTCAAGACCAGCCGCTTGCAATGCACGGATTGCAGCTTCACGACCAGATCCAGGGCCTTTTACAAATACTTCTACTGTACGAAGACCATGTTCCATAGCAGCTTTTGCAGCTTGTTCTGCTGCCATTTGAGCTGCGAATGGAGTGCTCTTACGAGAACCACGGAAGCCTAAACCACCAGCGGAAGCCCAAGATAGAGCATTACCGTTTGTATCAGTAAGAGTTACGATTGTGTTATTGAAAGTGGAGCGAATATGAGCCGCACCAGATTCAATATGTTTCTTTTCTTTTCTTTTTGTTCTTACAACTTTTTTAGCCACGCTTTATCCCTCCTTTATCTTATTTCTTTTTGCCTGCAATTGCTTTTCTAGGACCTTTGCGAGTACGTGCATTCGTTTTTGTACGTTGACCACGAAGTGGTAAACCCATACGATGACGTTTTCCGCGATAGGAGTTGATTTCGATTAAGCGTTTGATGTTAAGAGCTTCTTCACGACGAAGGTCACCCTCTACTTTGTAATCTGCATCAAGAATTTCACGAATTTTCGCTACTTCATCTTCAGAAAGATCACGAACACGAGTATCTGGATTAATCCCAGTTTTTGCAAGAATTTCATCTGCAAGTGTAGGACCGATACCGTAAATATAAGTTAAACCAATTTCCACACGTTTGTCACGTGGTAAATCTACACCGGCTATACGTGCCATCTATTCATCCACCTCCTATCAATTACCCTTGTTTTTGTTTATGTTTTGGATTTTCGCAAATAACCATTACGCGGCCTTTACGTTTAATAATTTTGCATTTTTCGCATATCTTCTTTACTGATGGTTTAACCTTCATTAGTACCTCCTTTGTGGACCCTATACTTATTTAAAGCGATAGGTGATGCGACCACGTTTTAAGTCGTATGGTGTCAGTTCCATAGTAACTTTATCACCAGGAAGAATACGGATAAAATTCATACGCATTTTACCTGACACATGAGCTAACACGATATGACCATTTTCCAATTGAACTTGGAACATGGCATTCGGTAATGCTTCAACAACCGTACCTTCCACCTCAATAACGTCTTCTTTTGACATATCTTTTCCTCCGGTTACCTTACTATTTAATCAAACGTGGTTCAGCACGCATGGTTAAAATGTGAGGGCCGTTTTCTGTAACAACCACTGTATGTTCGAAATGAGCAGCAGCTTTACCATCTGTGGTAACCGCTGTCCAGTCATCCCCTAACACACGAACCTTATGAGTCCCTAGTGTAATCATTGGTTCAATACAAAGTACCATACCAGGTTTTAACAAAGGACCATGACCCGGTTCTCCATAATTTGGAATTTGCGGATCTTCGTGCATTTCGCGGCCTAACCCATGACCAACAAAGTCTCGAACAACTCCGTAGCCATATTTCTCACAGTACGATTGAACAGCGTGTGAGATATCGCCGATGCGATTGCCCACTTTCACTTGTTCAATTCCCTTAAACAAACTTTCTTCCGTCACTTTCAACAATTTCATTACGTCAGGTTTAACGTGACCTACTGGAACTGTGATTGCCGAATCACCATGGTATCCATCAACAGATGACACAAGGTCAATACTGATGACATCACCATTTTTAAGCTTACGCTTGGCACTCGGAATACCGTGAACGACTTCCTCATTAACTGAAGCGCAGATTGTTGCAGGGAAACCGCAGTACCCTTTACAACTTGGTATACCACCGTGGCTGCGAATATATTCTTCGGCAATTGTATCTAACTCAAGTGTCGTAACACCTGGTTTAACCATATCGGCTAACATAGTTAACGTGTCGGCTGTAAGCTGACTTGCCTTGCGGATACATTCTATCTCATGGGGCGATTTCAAAATAATCATTATTATTTCTCCAACGCTTTAGTGATATCAGCAAATACTGTGTCTACATCTTGTAAACCATCGATTTCTTGATACAAACCGCTATTGCGATAGTAATCAATCAAAGGTTTAGTAGATTCTTCGTAGACAGCGAGACGTTTCTGTACTGTTTCAGGGTTATCATCAGCACGATTTTCAAGTTTAGCGCGTTCGCTAATACGTTTAACCAATTCCTCGGAAGGAACGTTTAAATTAAGTACAGCGTCAAGCGTAATACCTTGCTCTTTTAGGATTGCATCCAAGGACACAGCTTGTGCTGTTGTACGAGGGAATCCATCAAGAATAAATCCAGATTTGCAGTCATCTTGTAGCAAACGATCACGCACGATACCAACAGTTACACTGTCAGGAACGAGTTGACCGGCATCGATATATTTCTTAGCCTCAACTCCAAGTGGTGTTTCGTTCTTAATCGCAGCGCGGAACATATCACCAGTTGAAATTTGGGGAATACCGTATTTTTCAATTAGACGGACCGCTTGAGTGCCTTTACCGGCACCTGGAGGTCCCATTAATAAAATATACATACTATTTCTCCCTACTTCACAAAGCCTTTGTAATGGCGTGTTACCATGAGCGACTCAATCTGTTGCATTGTATCGAGCGCTACACCTACAACGATCAAAAGTGCTGTACCACCAAAGTATACGCCTTGGATGCCCGTAATCATACCTAAGAAATTAGGCAAGATTGCGATGAAAGCTAAGAATGCTGCACCACCTGTAGTGATTTTGGTCATCACGCTATCCACATAATCAGCAGTCGGTTTACCCGCACGAATACCAGGGATAAAACCACCGTATTTTTTCATGTTATCTGCCATCTCAATGATGTTGAAAGAAATTGCAGTATAGAAATAAGTAAAACCAAAGATCAAAATTGCATACAATACTGTTTGTAATGGAGTACCCCATGTAAATGCATCAGCAATCGTTTTAACCCAAGGGATATCGATAAATTGAGCAATGGTAACAGGGAACATCAAAATAGATGATGCAAAGATAATTGGAATCACACCTGCTTGGTTTACTTTCAACGGCAAGAAGGTAGAGTGACCACCGTACATTTTACGACCCACAACGCGTTTTGCGTATTGAATCGGAATACGACGTTGGCCTTGAGTTGCTGCTACAACCATGACGATCATAAGAACAGCAATCAAAGCAAATAAAATTGCTTGGAATACATTAATTGTACCAGTTTGCAAGTATTGGTAAATTGTTTGAATACCATCTGGTAAACGAGCTACGATACCAGCAAAGATAATCAAGGAAATACCATTACCGATGCCATAGGCAGTGATGCGCTCGCCAATCCACATCAACAAGCATGTACCTGCTGTGAGGATAATAGCGATTACGAATACACTGAATAAGCTGTTATTAACTAATGCTTGATTAGCACGTAGTGCATAAGCCATACCAAATGCTTGGACAAAGCCTAAGACTACAGTACCATATCGAGTCACTTTCGCGATTTTTTTACGGCCATCTTCGCCATCTTTGCCCCATGCTTCAAACATTGGAACAACTGGTGTCAATAACTGCATTATGATAGAAGCATTGATGTATGGTGTAATACTCATTGCGAAAATGGAAAATTTACTTAATGCGCCGCCGGCGAACAAGTCTAGCAAGCCAAACAAGTTACCAGAGGTAAATAAACTTTCGATAACAGATGCGTCAACCCCGGGAACAGGAATGTGAATGCCCGCTCTGAACACTGCAAACATAAGCAGCGTATAAAGGATTTTATTGCGGAGCTCTGTTATTTTAAAGATGTTCGAGAGGCTATCTAGCACCCTAGATCACCTCAACTTTTCCGCCTGCTGCTGTAATTTTTTCTTCAGCAGTTTTAGTGAAGCCGTTAGCGATAACAGTCAAGTTTTTTGTTTCCAAAGTACCGTTACCAAGGATACGGATACCATCGCGTACATTTTTCAAAATGCCAGCTTCAATAAGAGCAACTGGATCAACAGTAGCACCGTCTTCGAAACGGTTCAATTGAGCTACGTTAACTTCAGCGTATTCTTTAGCGAAAATGTTGTTGAAACCACGTTTTGGCAAACGACGATAAAGAGGCATTTGGCCGCCTTCAAAACCGGGGCGAACGCCACCGCCACTACGGGAGTTTTGGCCTTTTTGACCACGACCTGCTGTTTTACCTAGACCGGAACCAAGACCACGACCACGACGAGTACTAGTTTGTTTGGAACCAGCAGCTGGTTGTAATTCATGAAGTTTCATTCAGTGCACCTCCTTATCTCTATTAAATTTCTTCTACAGTTACTAAATGTCTAACTTTGTGAAGCATACCTTCGATTTGAGGTGTCACTTCTTTTACGACTTGAGAATTAGTTTTTTTCAAGCCAAGAGCTTTTACTGTCGCACGTTGATCTTCAGGGCGACCGATCAAGCTGCGTGTTAATGTTACTTTAACTTGTGCCATGTCTGTCTTCTCCCTTATGCGTTGTAAATTTCTTCTACAGTTTTGCCACGAAGAGCTGCTACGTCTTGAGCGCGTTTCAATTCGGACAAACCTTGGATTGTTGCACGAACCATGTTGTTAGGGTTAGAGGAACCAAGGGATTTCGTAAGGATGTTACGAACACCTACTAATTCCAATACCGCACGAACTGGGCCACCAGCGATTACGCCAGTACCTTCAGCAGCTGGTTTCAAGAATACGCGGCCTGCGCCGAATACACCTGTTACAGTGTGAGGGATTGTACCATTTTTAATTGCAACGTTAACAATATTTTTCTTAGCATCATCAATGCCTTTACGGATTGCTTCAGGAACTTCCGCAGCTTTACCTAAACCAACGCCTACATGACCATTGCCGTCACCAACAACAACCAATGCGCTGAAGGAAAAACGACGGCCGCCTTTTACTACTTTGGCAACGCGATTGATGAATACTACTCTTTCTTTAAGATCGAGAGTTGTATAGTCGATTCTCGCCATGTCTAAATTTTCCTCCTTTTAGAATTTTAAGCCTGCTTCACGAGCACCTTCTGCAAGGGCCGCAACACGACCATGGTAAATGTAACCACCACGGTCAAATACTACAGTATCAATTCCTTTAGCGATAGCTTTTTTAGCAACAGCTTCACCAACAGCTTTCGCTGCAGCTACGTTACCACCATAGGATAAGTTTAAATCTTTATCTAAAGAGCTAGCAGCTACCAATGTAGTACCTGCTACGTCGTCGATTACTTGAGCGTAAATGTTGCTCAAGCTACGGTATACGTTTAAACGTGGACGTGCAGCCGTACCGGAAATGTGACGGCGAAGACGAAGATGACGTTTTGCTCGAGCGATGTTTCTACTAGATTTACGAGGCAAGATATTCACTCCTTTCATATATTATGACTGTATTACTATTTACCTTTTGCGCCAGCTTTACCTGCTTTACGACGAACAACTTCGCCTTCATAGCGGATACCTTTACCTTTGTAAGGTTCAGGTTTTCTCCATTTACGGATATCAGCTGCTACTGCACCAACAACTTCTTTGTCAGCACCAGAAACAACGATTTTGTTTGGAGCTGGAACTTCGATTGTAATACCAGCTGGGGCTTCCATTTCAACTGGGTGAGAGAAGCCAAGAGTAAGAGCTAATTTATTGCCCTGTTTTGCCGCTCTGTAACCAACACCGTTGATTTCAAGAGTTTTAGTGAATCCTTCAGATACGCCTGTTACCATGTTAGCAACAAGAGCGCGAGTCAAACCATGTAGGGCACGGTGTTCTTTTTGCTCGGATGGACGAGTTACAGTGATCACGTTACCTTCCACAGTAATATTCATATCTGGATGCAAATCGCGAGATAATTCACCTTTAGGACCTTTAACGTTCATATGATGATTTTCATAAGAAACTGTAACGCCTGCAGGGATCTCGATAGGCATTCTACCGATACGTGACATTATTTCTACCTCCTATTGCTCTGATTACCAAACGTATGCAATTACTTCGCCACCAAGACCTTCTTTACGAGCTTGTTTATCGCTCATAACGCCTTTGGATGTGGAGATAACCGCAATACCCAAACCACCAAGTACGCGAGGAAGTTCTTCCTTTTTCGCGTAAACACGTAAACCAGGTTTGGAAATACGTTTAATTCCAGTAATTACTTTTTCGCTATTGGAACCATATTTTAAAGTTACTTTTAAAGTATTTTCTACTAATTCAAAGTTCTTAATGAAACCTTCAGCTTGAAGGATATTAAGAACAGCTGCTTTCATTCTAGATGCAGGAATGTCTACCGTTTCATGAAGTGCAGCGTTTGCATTACGGATGCGCGTAAGCATATCCGCGATAGGATCGGTCATTACCATAATCTAAAAACCTCCTCTCGTATATCTATTAATTACCAACTGGCTTTTTTCACACCAGGAATTTGTCCTTTGTACGCCAATTCACGGAACGCAATACGGCTAATACCGAATTTGCGCATGTAACCATGAGGACGTCCAGTTAAGTTGCAACGATTGTGCAAGCGTGTTGGAGATGCATTAGCTGGTAATTTTGCCAATGCTTCATAGTCGCCTGCCGCTTTTAACGCTTCGCGTTTAGCTGCATATTTTTCAACGATTTTAGCGCGTTTCTTTTCGCGTTCGATCATAGACTTTTTAGCCATCTATTTGTTCCTCCTATTATTTTTCGAAAGGCATACCGAATTGAGTCAACAATTCACGAGCTTCTTCATCTGTATTAGCACTTGTTACCATGATGATATCCATACCAGTAACGCGTTCTACCTGATCATACTCGATTTCAGGGAAGATGAGCTGTTCTTTAAGACCCAACGCATAGTTGCCACGACCGTCAAACGCTTTAGCGCTAACACCGCGGAAGTCACGTACACGCGGTAATGCCGCATTGATCAATCTATCAAGGAACTCATACATGCGTTCGCCACGAAGAGTAACTTTTGTACCCAAAGGCATGCCTTCACGTACTTTAAAGTTTGCAATGGATTTTTTAGCTTTAGTAATTACAGGTTTTTGACCAGCAATAATTGTAAGGTCTTTTACTGCAGATTCCAAAGATTTAGCATTGCCTACTGCATCGCCAACGCCGATGTTGATAACGATTTTTTCCAATTTAGGAATTTCCATTACGTTGCCGTATTGGAATTTCTCTTGCATTGCTTTTTTGATTTCAGAATTGTATTGTTCTAATAAACGAGACATTGATTAAAGCTCCTCCTTTCCTGATTATTTTAATACTGTACCGCTTTTTACTGTAGCGCGTACGAATTTGCCGTCTTTACCTTCAACTTTTTTAATGCGGGAAGCAGTTTTAGTTTCAGGATCAAGGATCATTACGTTAGAAACATGGATACCAGCTTCTTTAGTAATAATGCCACCTTGTGGGTTAGCTTGAGAAGGTTTTGTATGACGTTTAACAGTGTTAACGCCTTCTACAAATACACGTTCTTTAGCTGGTTCTGTAGCAATTACAGTACCTTGTTTGCCTTTATCTTTACCGGAGATAACAACAACTGTATCGCCTTTTTTAATTTGAAGTTTAGCCATAATGTCGTGTGTCCCTCCTTCTTATAATACTTCTGGAGCTAAGGAAACAATTTTCATGAAATCTTTTTCACGAAGTTCTCTTGCTACAGGTCCGAAGATACGTGTACCACGAGGGGTTTTATCTTCTTTAATAACTACTGCTGCGTTTTCGTCGAAACGAATATAGGAACCGTCTGCACGGCGGATACCTTTTTTAGAACGAACAATAACGGCTTTAACTACGTCGCCCTTCTTGACAACGCCACCGGGTGATGCATCTTTTACAGAAGCAACGATTACGTCACCGATATTGCCGAATTTGCGGTAAGAACCACCCATAACCTGGATACACATAATGCGTTTAGCTCCAGTGTTGTCGGCAACATTCAAAATTGTTTGTTGCTGGATCATCGTCTTTTCCTCCTTACATCACTCTATTTTTGTCTTTCAATAATTTCAACAACTCTCCAACATTTATCTTTGGAAATTGGACGAGTTTCTACGATTTTAACTGTATCGCCGATTTGGCACTCATTATTTTCGTCATGAGCTTTAAAGCGTTTGTTGCTTACCAATGGCTTGCTATATAATGCGTGAGGTACTTTACGTTCTACAACAACAACAACAGTTTTATCCATTTTGTTGCTTACAACTTTACCTACGCGGACTTTACGTACATTTCTTTCTTCTGCCACGATTTTTAAGCCTCCTTTTCAATCCGTAACTTGCTGTTATTATGCGTTTTCAGATTTAATTTCAACTTCACGTTGTACTGTTTTAATACGAGCGATTGTCTTCTTAACTTCACGAATGCGCATAGGATTTTCTAATTGACCTGTTGCAAGCTGAAAACGGAGGTTAAACAACTCTTCCTTAAGACTTGAAACTTGTTGTTCCATATCGGCAGCGCTCATATTACGAATGTCATTAACCTTCATTTACGTCACCACCCAATTCTTTACCCTTAACAACGAATTTACATTTGATTGGAAGTTTGTGGCTTGCAAGACGCATAGCTTCACGAGCTACTTGTTCAGGAACGCCGTCCATTTCAAACATAACGCGACCTGGTTTAACTACTGCTACCCAGTATTCAGGAGAACCTTTACCGGACCCCATACGAGTACCAGCTGGTTTAGCTGTAATTGGTTTATCAGGGAAAATTTTGATCCAAACTTGACCACCACGTTTGATATAACGAGTCATAGCGATACGGGCAGCTTCGATTTGACGGTTTGTAATCCAAGATGGTTCGCATGCTACTAAGCCGAACTCACCATGTGCTACTTTATTACCACGCATTGCACGGCCTTTCATGCGACCGCGGAATTGCTTACGATGTTTTACGCGCTTTGGAATAAGCATTACTTGCCACCTTCTTCCTTCTTAGCTGGAGCTTGTTTTGATTCTGGCAAAACTTCACCTTTGTAAATCCATACTTTAATGCCGATACAACCATAAGTTGTATGAGCTTCTGCAGTACCGTAGTCGATGTTTGCACGAAGTGTATGCAAAGGAATAGAACCTTCACGGTAGGATTCGCTACGAGCGATTTCAGCGCCGCCAAGACGACCGCTTACCATGATTTTGATACCTTTAGCACCAAGACGCATTGTACGACCTACTGCTTGTTTCATTGCACGACGGAAACCGATACGGCGTTCCAATTGGCTTGCAATGTTTTCAGCTACAAGAACGGAGTCCATGTCAGCTTGTTTAATTTCTGCAATGTTAACGTCAACTTGTTTGTCAGTGAAACGAGTCATTGCTTTTTTGATATCTTCGATACCAGCACCACCACGACCGATAACCATACCAGGTTTTGCAGTGTGAATAGTCAATTTAATACGTTTATTTGTACGCTCGATTTCAATGCGGGAGATACCAGCAATGAACAATGTTTCTTTCAAGAAGTTACGAATTTTCACGTCTTCATGAAGATTTGCAGCGTAATCTTTATCAGCATACCATTTTGCGTCCCAATCTTTTACGATCCCGACACGCAAACCATGTGGATTAACTTTTTGACCCACTCTGTTTCCCTCCTTCTGTTAAGCTCTTTCTTTAACAACTACTGTTACGTGGCTAGTGCGTTTCAAAATTTTGAAAGCTTGTCCACGGGAACGAGGATGAATGCGTTTCAATGTTGGGCCTTGATCGATGAAGATTTCAGACACATATAGATTATCAACATTCATATCAAAATTGTGTTCTGCATTTGCGATTGCGGAACGCATTACTTTTTCTACTACATCAGCGCCAACTTTCGGAGTGAACTTCAAGATGGCAAATGCTTCGCCGATGTTTTTGCCACGAACTAAATCAGCAACAATGCGGATTTTACGAGGCGCGATTCGGATATGTCTAGCGATTGCTTTTGCTTCCATTAATTGTTACCTCCTATTTTTTGCCGGATGTTTTTTCGTTCTTAACGTGACCTTTATAAGTACGTGTTGGAGCGAATTCACCTAATTTGTGACCTACCATATCTTCTGTAATGAATACAGGAACGTGTTTGCGACCATCATGCACAGCAATTGTGTGGCCTACAAAACTAGGGATAATAGTAGAGGCACGGGACCAGGTTTTTACTACTTTCTTTTCGTTAGTTTCGTTTAAAGCGTCAACTTTCTTAAGCAAATGATCTGCTACGAAAGGGCCTTTTTTAATAGATCTGGACACTGTTATATCTCCTTTCCTTTATCCTATTTTGTACGACGTTTAATGATTAAGCTATTAGAAGCTTTTTTCTTGTCGCGAGTTTTAACACCATGTGCTGGTTTGCCCCAAGGTGTAACAGGATGTTTACGACCAACAGGAGATTTACCTTCACCACCACCATGTGGATGGTCACAAGGGTTCATTACAACACCACGGTTGCCTGGACGAACGCCCATCCAACGATGACGACCAGCTTTACCAATTACTAGGTTGCTGTGATCAGTGTTGCTTACAACACCAACAGTTGCACGGCATTCAACGCGTACACGACGCATTTCGCCAGATGGTAAACGAAGAATCGCATAGCCACCATCTTTACCCATCAATTGAGCAGATGTACCAGCGGAACGAACGATTTGACCACCTTTACCGATTTTCAATTCGATGTTGTGAATTTGAGTACCGTCTGGGATATTGGACAATGGTAAGCAGTTACCAGGTTTAATATCGGATTCAGGGCCGGAGAATACTACGTCGCCAACTTTCAAGCCATTTGGAGCAAGAATGTAGCGTTTTTCACCATCAGCATAATTTAACAACGCGATGCGAGAAGTTCTGTTAGGATCATACTCGATTGTTGCAACTTTAGCTGGGATATTATCTTTTGTACGTTTGAAGTCAATAATACGGTATTGACGTTTGTGACCGCCACCTTGGTGACGTACTGTCATTTTACCAGTATTGTTACGACCACCTTTTTGAGAAACTTTAGCGAGCAAGGATTTCTCTGGTTTGCTTGCTGTGATTTCGTCGAAGGCGGATACTGTCATAAACCGGCGACCAGCGGAGTACGGTTTAAATGATTTAATTGCCATTAGTGGGCCTCCTTACAACTAGACTCTTAGACACCTTCAAAGAATTCAATGGATTCGCCAGCTTTTAAAGTAACGATAGCTTTTTTGTAATCACTACGTTTACCTTGTGTACGACCCATGCGTTTAGTTTTTCCTAAAACGCGAATAGTAGCTACTTTTTCTACTTTTACATTGAAGATTTTTTCAACAGCTTGACGGATTTGAACTTTGTTAGCAGTCAATGGTACACGGAAAGTGTATTTGCCTTCTTCCATAAGCATTGTAGTTTTTTCGGTAATAACCGGACGAATAAGAACATCACGTAATTCCATTATCCAAGTACCTCCTCAATTTTTGCGACAGCACCCTTAGTAATGAAGAGTTTATCGTAATGAAGAAGATCGAAAATGTTAAGACCTTCGCAAGCTGCAGCTTTAACGCCTTGGATATTGCGAGCGGAACGTTCTACATTCAAATCACCTTCAGTGATGAACAATACTTTTGCATCACCAACGTTGAAGTTATTAAGAATGTTCAATACTTCTTTAGTTTTAGGAGCTGCTAATGTTAATTCTTCCAATACGAATAAATCGCTATTGTTTACTTTACCGCTAAGAGCAGATTTAACTGCCAAACGTCTAGCCTTACGAGGCATAGCTTTGTAATAGCTGCGAGGTTGTGGACCAAATGTCACACCACCGCCAACCCAAACTGGGCTACGAGAAGAACCTGCACGAGCACGGCCAGTACCTTTTTGTTTCCAAGGTTTACGACCACCACCACGTACCATAGCTCTTGTTTTTGTTGCATGTGTGCCGAGACGTTCGTTAGATAATTGACGAACTACGGCTTGATGCATTACGGCTTCGTTAACTTCAACGCCGAATACTGCATCGTTTAACTGTATTTCACCGACTTTAGCGCCGGATTGATTATATGTTGCTACTGTAGGCATTACATAATCCTCCTTTCGACAAATGTATATTATTTAACAGGTTTAACCGTGTTGCGAACCATAACCAAGCTGCCTTTGGCACCTGGGATACCACCTTTTACAAGTAAAAGATTACGTTCTGCATCAACTTTCACAACGGATAAGCGTTGAACGGTAACTCTGTAACCACCCATTTGTCCAGGAAGTTTTTTACCTTTGTATACCTTACCGCCGCCACCGGAGATCATAGGACCGATGGAACCAGGTTCACGATGAGATTTGGAACCGTGAGTAACAGGACCACAATGGAAGTTGTGGCGTTTAATTGTACCAGCAAACCCCTTACCTTTACCTGTTCCTACTACGTCAACCAATTCACCTTCTGCGAAGATATCAGCTGCCAGAGTTTGGCCCACTGTGTAATCAGTTGCTTCAGCAAGGCGAAGTTCACGAAGATATTTAACAGGGCTAACGCCTGCTTTATCGAACTGGCCTTTTACAGGTTTAGTTAAATGTTTTTCTTTAATGGAGCCATAGCCTAGTTGTACAGCGTTGTAACCGTCAGTTTCAACAGTTTTAACACGTACGATCACGCTAGGGGTAGCTTCCACTACAGTGACAGGAACTAGTTGGCCTTCAGCAGTGAAGACTTGAGTCATTCCTAACTTTTTACCCAAAATAGCTTTAGACATAATCGCACCTCCTTATAGTTTTATTTCAATAGATACACCAGCTGGCAAATCAAGACGAGTGATTGCATCCACTGTTTTCGAATTTGGTTCAAGAATATCGATTAAGCGTTTATGTGTACGCATTTCAAATTGTTCACGGGAATCTTTGTTAACGTGCACAGAACGAAGAATAGTGAAGATATTCTTTTCTGTTGGCAATGGAATCGGACCAGATACCATAGCGCCATTTCTTTTTGCTGTGTCTACGATCTTAGCTGCGCTTTGATCAAGAGCTTTGTGGTCGTATGCTTTTAAGCGAATACGAATTTTTTGCTGTTTAGCCATTTAAATAATTTCCTCCTGTCGTCCATTTCATGAATGAACTGCTCCATAGAAATTCTCCCCCGCAGAGGCAACCTTCTACTTCATAGTTTAAAACACAACACAAGAGCGGCATCATCTGCCGCTCATATGCTGCAATGTATATTGTATTGTTAGTGTGACCTAAACAATATAATACTAATAATTAGCCTTCAACGATAGCTGTTACAACGCCAGCGCCTACTGTGTGGCCACCTTCACGAATCGCGAAACGAAGACCTTCTTCAACCGCGATTGGAGTGATTAATTCGATGTCCATAGTTACGTTATCGCCAGGCATACACATTTCTACACCTTCTGGAAGGTTTACAACACCAGTTACGTCTGTTGTACGGAAGTAGAATTGTGGACGGTAGTTGGAGAAGAATGGAGTATGACGGCCACCTTCTTCTTTAGTCAAAACGTAAACTTCTGCTTTGAATTTTGTGTGTGGGTGAATGGAACCTGGTTTAGCCAATACTTGACCACGTTCGATGTCTTTACGTTCAACACCACGAAGCAATGCACCAACGTTGTCACCTGCTACTGCAGAATCCAAAGTTTTGCGGAACATTTCAAGGCCCGTTACTACATAAGATTTGGATTCTTCTGCAAGACCTACTACTTCGATTGTATCGCCAACGTTTACTTCACCACGTTCAACACGGCCAGTTGCTACTGTACCACGACCAGTGATTGTGAATACGTCTTCCACAGGCATCAAGAATTGTTTGTCAGTGTCACGAACTGGAGTTGGAATGTAGGAGTCAACAGCAGCCATCAATTCGTCGATTTTAGCTACGTATTGAGCGTCGCCTTCCAAAGCTTTCAAAGCGGAACCAACAACGATTGGCACGTCATCGCCAGGGAATTCGTAGGAGGAAAGAAGTTCACGAACTTCCATTTCTACTAATTCGATCAATTCTTCGTCGTCAACCATATCAGCTTTGTTCAAGAATACTACGATTGCAGGAACGCCTACTTGGCGAGCAAGCAAGATATGTTCGCGAGTTTGAGGCATAGGGCCGTCAGCTGCGGATACTACCAAGATAGCGCCGTCCATTTGAGCAGCACCAGTGATCATGTTTTTAACATAGTCAGCATGGCCTGGGCAGTCAACGTGTGCATAGTGACGAGTGTCTGTTTCATATTCAACGTGTGAAGTGTTGATTGTGATACCGCGTTCACGTTCTTCAGGAGCTTTATCAATGTTTGTATAATCTTGGAATTCAGCTTGACCTTTTTCAGCCAATACTTTTGTGATTGCTGCAGTTAATGTAGTTTTACCATGGTCAACGTGACCGATAGTACCAATGTTAACATGTGGTTTAGTACGTTCGAATTTTGCTTTTGCCATTTTAAGTAAATAGCCTCCTTCATGAAAACAAAAATACTTTTATATACACCATTATAATATAAAACAAAACTTTTATATACACCATTATAATATAAAACAAAAGAGAATAAAAATATTTATGGAAAAAATATTTTTATTCTCTGCTAGTTTTACAAGGTCTATACAATTCATAGAAAATAACTATATATAATACCCTATATATAATTATACATTCTACTATAAATAGTAAGCGCTAAGTAACGAGATAGAGCCTCTACCACAAATAAAAAGATCCTCCCTAAATAGGAAGGTATATGGTGGCGGCACACGGATTTGAACCGCGGACACACCGGGTATGAACCGATTGCTCTAGCCAACTGAGCTATGCCGCCATGTTTATGGAGCTAGTGACCGGGATTGAACCGGTGACCTTATCCTTACCAAGGATACGCTCTGCCGACTGAGCTACACCAGCGCGTTCAGGACACTAACTATGTTTACTTATGGTTGCGGGGACAGGACTTGAACCTGCGACCTTCGGGTTATGAGCCCGACGAGCTACCAACTGCTCCACCCCGCTATGAAATGGTGGAGGGAGAAGGATTCGAACCTTCGAAGTCGAAGACGGCAGATTTACAGTCTGCTCCCTTTGGCCGCTCGGGAATCCCTCCAAATAAAATGGAGCTGGCGATAGGAATTGAACCCACAACCTGCTGATTACAAGTCAGCTGCTCTACCAATTGAGCTACGCCAGCATCTTACGACAAAATGTATTATAACATTTGTCATTTACACTGTCAACACTTTTTTGAAATATTTTTTCGAGCCCGAGTAAACTCACTTATACATATCTCATGCGCCTTAGTGCTTATTAAATATATCATGAAATAAATATCCATGCAAGCTTTTTGTAAAATTTTTTCTATATTTTTTTCAAGTTCTTTCTTAGAACCTTCTTCTAAAGCAGAAAAAACCTATTCGTAACCTCTTTACCTATTACAAATCCGAAAATAATGCTGAGGCAACACAGTATGCTGTACACCCCAACATTTATTATAGAACAACAAAAAAATAACAGCCCACCAATCTCCTAACAGGATAGATGGGCTATTATACTATTTACATATAAAAATACCACGCTGCAATAACGGCCACTACAAATCGATAGTATGCAAAGGAGGCCAAAGATGATTTATTTAAGAACTTCAAGAACCACACAATGGACGCATAAGCCACTACAAAAGCTGTAACAAATCCAATGGCAAACATCACAAGATCATCCATACTAAGATCTGATGCTACTTTCAAGAAATCATAGGTACAAGCAATCAACATGATTGGCACCGCCATGATGAATGAAAAATCTGCCGCTGCCTTGCGACTCACACCAAGGATTAAACCACCGGCGATGGTAGAACCTGAACGGGAGAACCCTGGCCATAAGGACAACACTTGAAATAAACCGATTTTGAAACATTGCCAAATCGTTAATTCATCTACATCATCAATGAGTACTCGTTTATTGATTTTCTCTGCAAAGAGCATAAATAAACCACCTACGATGAGACCGATGATAACAGTGGCAGGGCCAAACAAATATGTTTTAATATAGGAATGCAACAAAAATCCAATCGCCATTGCTGGTAACATACCAGCTACAACATGTGCAACAGACGTTCCCTTGGGTTTTGCCCAATTCTCGCGTTTTAGCATGGCATGGAACTTATCTTTATAGAAGAAATATACTGCTAAAATAGCACCTAACTGAATGAATACTTCAAATACGCTAGCACGAGTACCTTCAAAGTTAAAGTAATTCCCTACAATAATCATATGCCCCGTACTAGAGACAGGTAGAAATTCTGTGGCCCCTTCAACGATACCAAGTATAAGGGCTATAAGATTCTGATCCATACAAACTCCTAATTAATCTATGTATAAGTGTAAATATGTCCTCCGTCATTGGCGGGGGACATATTTATTATATATCAAAACAATCTCTATGAATATATGAAATCGACGCAAATTCTAGAAACTATGAAATATACATCCCTCATAGTATATCTAAAAATATCGCCTACCATACAACTAATCAATTACGATAACATGTTTTGGATTTTGAATTGTTACTTCTGCAAATTTAGGATTATTATTGTGTTCTAAAAATAATTGATCTCCTTCTACATGACCACGCCAGCCCACAATCAAAGGATGCGCTTTACTTACAGTTTTTAATATTTCTAATGGTTCTAAATTCAAAATTGGTGCAAATAATACATTAATCCCATCAAGAAGAACTACTTCGGTATTGCTTCGACTCAATGCTGTACGGATAGTTTCCTCCGCTTTCTGAGGGCGTTCTTCATGAGGTACGAGCAAAAATTCCTCTTCAATTAAATGTTTAGCTTCTAAATACTTCCATCCATACTGTTCTGCTAACTCGCGAATAATCAAACTTTTACCAGAACCTGGACCGCCGACGATAAACAAAATTCGTTCATCATCATTTTGAATCTCATCCCAACGAGCTTTGACATCTTGTACTGTAACCATTTCCTTTGCCTCCTTCATTGCACCTACTTTAATTGTTTCGTAGGTCTGTCTGACAACATGATGCTCTTAATAAATTGATCCTTCGCATCAAGTGTAAACAATAAGTAACTATTACTTACTAATGGATTTTTGTATTCATATACCTTCAGCTTACCCTCCGTAGTTTGTTTTTCCTCCACATGAGTAGGCATCCCATATATAAATAGCAATAAATATCTCGTATCACCTACCGCTATACCACGACGAGTTGGCGCATAGGCACTGAGAAATACGCGATTGATGAGATGCTTTTTATCAAATCCCACCCCATAATCGGCATAACCAATGAAATCAGATCCGTACAAGGTTCCTTGAGATTTCCAGTCGCTATCCGCATCATTATTAAAATGCTCATTCAACCGCAAACCACGCAATACAAAATCTGCCTCTGTAAATTGACCTGGTACATAATCATGCATTTCTACTGCAGGCAAGGCATATCTTGTCCACACGGGGCCATCAATAAAATCAATAGCACTGATTTTGTTATCCCCAATGGTGAAAGCTATATACCGTTTCGTTTCTTGTCGAGCCTGTTGTGATTGGCTGTTATATTCAGTATTCTTTATTGATGTCTTATTTTCCTGCTTACTACTCCATACTTTATGGTCATAACCTGCGTATAGGTATACGTAATTTCCCGCTTTTATGTCTCGCCAAATCGCATTTGGGCTACCATAAGAAAATATCAATTCCCCACGAGTATTGCCAATTCCCATTTCTCGATTAGTCTTTTCGGTGCCACCGGTCATATGAATATTTGTAATAGTTCCTGGCTCATAGAAATATACTGCCCCTTCGCCACGCAATTGATGATCTATGAGACGGCTCTCATGAACACCTGAGTAGACAGTAACAGTCATATTCTTTAACGTATAAGACGTAAAAGTATCATTCGTTTCAACACGTGCAACATCATATTTACTAGGAATGAATATCTCACCTAGACCAATACCATCAACACGAAACTCTTCATCAGTTGATAAAGTAGGTAAATTAGAAGCAGTAAAGGATTTTCCAATATCCGCCATTGAATTAGGTGACTGATGCACACTAGCATCTACAGATTTATTATGCCAAGACTGAATTGAATTAGAAAATGCCTCTACAGCTTTTTCTTCTGCTTCCCATTCTTTAGTAGGTACACTTTGCTTTTCTAACCAGATTTCCGGATTAGAAGGCCCCTCAGCATTGTCCTTATCAGCAATAGTATTCTTAGACACTGCAGAAGAATCGCTACTTTGGCTGCTCTCAGCAGATACACTAGGATTCAACCTAATAACATCTGTAGCCCATGCCGAACAAGACACCCCCACGAACGACACCGCAAGAGCGGTAAGTACACTATATTTCAACATTCTATGTAGTATCATTAGCGACTCTCCAATTGTGTGCGTAGCCAATTTGTCCATTCTGTTAACCCATCTTTAGCAGTACAGCTAACTTCAAATACATGAGCATTAGGATTCAAATTATGAATATCTGCTAAAGCCTTATCCTTATCAAATGGAACATAGGGTAACAAATCAATTTTATTAAGCAGTACTGCTTTTGATTCTTTAAATATCAATGGGTATTTTAACGGTTTATCTTCACCTTCTGTGACGGATAGCACCGTAACTTTCATAGCCTCGCCAATATCAAATTCTGCAGGACACACTAAGTTACCTACATTCTCGATTATAATCATATCTAATTCATCAAGATCCAGATCATCTAGCGCAGATTCAATCATTTGCGCATCCAAATGACATCCTCCAACAGTATTAATTTGCAAAACTGGAATCCCCAACGCGTGAATTCGCTCCGCATCTTTAGATGTATATAAATCACCTTCAATGACGGCAAGTTTATAATCTTTCACTAAATCTTGTAGTGTAGCCTCTAACAAGGATGTTTTCCCCGCCCCTGGAGAACCCATCAAGTTAAATACAAATATATTCTTTTCCTTGAATTTTTGTTGTAGAGCCTCTGCAATAGCATCATTTTTTGCTAATACATTGGTCATTACTTTTACTTCCATAGGACTCCTTTCAAATCTATCTTCATATAGCAATAACGTTCATTATATTCCACCGAGCATTACTACGAACACTATGAAAACATTGCACGTTTGCCAACCAATACATAGTAGTCCAATTCAATCTATATCTATAGATGTGACCTGTAATTCTCGGCCACCCACTGTTTGTACCGTATGTCCCCCACAGGACTGACACACAAACACATACTCCTGGACTATAAATTCATGGTCACAATCTAAGCACTGCCCTTTTATAGGAATAGTATTAATATTCAGTGTAGCACCTTCAGCAGGTGTATCCTTTGTAATAGCATCAAAACAGAAATGCAATGCATCTGGTTCTACGCCACTCATAAGCCCTAAATTAAGTTGAATACTGTGAATCACAGTAGCATCATTCTGTTTCATCGTATCAAGGGCAATATCAAGAATCCCTTCAGCGATTGACATTTCGTGCATGATACGCCTCATAAACAGCTTCTAACATCATTGTAGTTGTAACGGATCCAACGCCACCTGGTACAGGGGTAATCGCACCAGCTACGTCTACGGCACTGTCATAATCCACATCACCAACAGTTTTGCCATCTAATTCATTAATGCCCACATCAAGAACAACGGCACCAGGTTTTAACATATCACCGGTAATCATGTGAGCACGACCAACCGCAGCTATGATAATATCGCCTTGTTTCACAAAACTTTCTAAGTTAGGTGTCTTGGAATGACAAATTGTAACTGTACCGTTTTCTGCTAATGTCATCAATGCAATTGGTTTTCCGATGACTTGACTGCGGCCAAGAACAACCACATGTTTTCCTTGAATCGGAATATTGTAATGTTCCAAAATAGCCATGCACGCCTTTGCCGTACAAGGCGGAAATCCACCTTTTCCAGATACCAACAAACCAGCATTATACATGGTAAGACCATCAATATCCTTAGTGGGATCCATCAACTCAAGGATAGTGGCACTTTTAACTTGTTTTGGCATGGGCAGCAATGGCAAAATCCCATTAACAGAATCATCATCATTCAAGGCTTGCATAGCTGCTGCCACTTCGTCATGTGTAGCCATTTCAGGCAGTTCTACACGAACAAAATCTAAACCGGCTGCGCGTGCAGTTTTCTCCATGAATGCCGCATACATTTTGGCACCATGGTCCCCTCCGACGAGAAGAACTGCCATTTTCAAGGTAATCCCTTGCGTTGCCAGGGTTTGTAATTTATCTTGTAGCGCTGCTTTATGCACATCTGCTACAGCTTTACCTCGTAATTCAATCATCATTTCCTCTTTATCTCTTTTATAATCAACCATGCTAATCCTCACTGTGAAAGATATACTTTACGATGAAAAATAACTTTACAATGAAAGATATACTTTCATCCTATCAACACAGGTGACGAAAATTATCAATTTTTCATAATCTATCTAACAAAATGTACCGTTATAGCATCCCCAGGGAATGCTGCAGAGCCTGGTGCCTCATCTTGAGATATAGCATTACCAGTTCCATCCGGTTTAAAATACAATCCGGCTTCATTGAGCCAGTCACGTACAGCACCATATGGGAAGCCTGCAAAATTAGGTAATGTCACTGAACCATCAGAATTTTTAGATGGATTTGGTAGTGTTTGTACTGTAGTAGCTCCTACTTTCACTTCTTCTTTTACAGAAGGAGAAATCTGATAGTAACGAACTAGTTGACTCATAATGTCCTTAAAAACTGGCGCTGCAATTTGACCACCATAAATGGAACCATTGCTTGGATCATCAATTGCAACTAGGACTACAAATTTTGGATCCTCTACAGGTCCAAAACCTATGAAGGACGCAATATAGCGGCCATCTAAATAACCACCGTATTCGGTATTTAATTTTTGAGCAGTACCTGTTTTACCGCCGAAATGATAACCTTCTACCATCGCCTTGTTACCGCCACCTTCAGATACTTCTTTTTCAAGAATATCTACAATAGTAGACGCTACATTTTCAGGAATTGCTTGTCCTTGGGATTCCGTCTGTGTTTCGCTAGCTACAGTTCCATCTGGATTGTTGTAGGCTTTCACAATATGCGGTTTCATCAAAATACCACCGTTAGCTATAGCCCCAAAGGCACGTACCATTTGAAGTGGCGTTACTGCAATACCTTGACCGATGGACATCGACGCTGTATCGATATCCGCCATTTCCTCAGGATTAAAAAGTAATCCCTCACCTTCACCAGGCAGTTCAATACCTGTAGGTTGACCAAAACCATATTTATGAACATATTCAGATAAAATTTCTGGTCCCGTTGTCAAACCGAGACGAGCCATGCCGGTATTAATGGAGAATTTTAAAATTTCTAGCAATCGAACCTTGCCATAACCTTCGCCATTCCAGTTTTGCATAACATGTCCACTGGCCATAATAGAACCAGTATCATTGTATACAGTATCAACGGTCCATTTGCCAGATGCTAAGGCCGCGGACGCAATGATCGGTTTAAATGTTGAGCCTGGTTCATACAAATTCGTTACTGCGATATTTTTAAAATCCTGTTCCTTACCCTTATCATAATGGTTTGGATCATACGTCGGACGGTTGGCCATCGCTAAAATTTCACCTGTTTTAGGATCCATAACGATAACACTAGCATGCGCCGGTTTTATATCCACCATGGCTTGTTCTAAGGCGCGCTCTGCAATAAATTGCACCGTCGCATCAATGGTCAAGGTAACAGATTTACCCTTATCCGGCAAATATTGGGCTAACACGGAACCAAAAATAGCATTCCCCTTACGGTCAGTCGCCACTACTTCTTTTGTTAGACCTCCTTTGAGTTCATCATCGAGAACCATTTCAAGACCATCTAACCCTTTATCTTCAGTACCAACGAATCCCAGTACTTGAGCCGCTAAGTTGCCATTTGGATAATAACGTTTACTTTCCTCGACAAAATTCAAGCCTTCGAGTTTTTCATCTTCTATAATTTTTTCAACGGCTTTAGACTTGTCCGGTTCCATCATGCGGTCTAGCCAAACGAAGGCCGTATCTTCTTTTAAATTCTCAACAATAGCTTCCTTCGAAATTGATACATAGGGAGCCACTAACTCAGCTATATCTTCAGGGTTTTTCTTAAGCATTTGCGGATCTGCATACAGTGATTTTGTAACCACACTCATGGCAAGGGGCGATCCGTGACGGTCATAAATCGTACCGCGCGGAGATTGCAATTTGCGATCCACCTGTACTTGACTAAGGTTTTTTGCTTCCAAATCCGATGTATCTACGATTTGTAAGAAAAACAATCGCAATACTAACACACCTGCCACCATGATTAAGACAGCGAGCAATCCAAACCCTCTATTATTAAAACGCTGGGGCCGTGATTTATTATCCATTCTAATCTCCAAACTGAATCCTAAGATTCATGTACCTCTGTTATCTCTATTTTTTCTTTTTTAAAAGTCTCTGTAGACGTCGTTCCGCAGCTATAAGCAATGCGTCTGGATTGTTTTCAATCCTGCCTTCTTGAACTTGCGCTAGCAAGAGCTTTAACATTTCACCTACATTAGGTGCCACTAATGTTAGCAATCGTTTATCATAATTTAGATCACTCGTATGGATAGGCATGTGATTACTAATATCTACCATACAATCTCCAAAGGCGAGAGTCCCATCTGTAGAGGCATGAGGTTTACCACATCCCATAACATCTGCTGCACATACTTGTGCTAACTGCTGCCAGGCTTCAGTTAGATTCGCCGCATATCGGAATGCACCACTACGAGCCTCTTGTCGAGCCCATTTAACGGCATCTGCTTCATTATGGGTGACAAAGTAATGGAACCTCATATGATTTCTCACAATCCATACAACACGATCCACAAAAGACTTAGAGTATTCCAAACGGGTCAGCAATTCTCGGGACATATCGGCACCCATTGTATCGTGACCACGATCGGTAAGTCGCCCATTAATTATCTCTCGTATTGTTGGCATTCCCTTTGCTACATCATGGAGTAATGCCCCCCAACGAAGAGTAAGATCCGGTTCTGTATGAGCTACCACGGCCAATGTATGATACCAACCATCAAAAGTGTGAAATGCTTTTTCCTGTGGCAAATTCACCAAGTGGTATAGTTCTGGCAGAATAGGTATTTGTTCTACCTTGCCATGGCGTATAGCACGGCAAGAACATTCTGCCAATCTAGATTGAACAAGAATATCTAGACCTTTTGCCACCGCAGGCTCCACCATGAGCTGATCCAGTTCTTGTCTCACTCGTTCAAGAGACAAACCTTCTACTCTATGAAAAGCGCTAGGCATGGCCTCTAACAAATCTTTATGCGGCAGAAAATCTAATTTTGCTACAAATCGACAAGCCCTAAATAAACGTAGTGCATCTTCTTGGAATCTATGTTGTGGATTTCCAATAGTGCGTAAAATCTTATGTTTAATATCATGGCACCCATCTACAAGATCAATAACATTGCCATCTACATCCATAGCCAAACCATTGACAGTAAAATCGCGGCGCAACACATCTTCCGCTAGTGTAGATGCATAGACTATAGTGTCTGGTCGATGACTGTCCTCACCATAAGTTTCTTTACGGTAAGTAGCGATCTCATAGCTTTTACCAAGCAAAGATGCAATCACAACACCAAAGGACTTGCCCACCATACCTGGCGTAGATATATTATGAGATTCTAATACTGCAATGACCTGTTCAGGGTGAGCAGATGTAACAATATCAAAATCATGAGGTTCTATATGCATCAAAATATCTCTGACCGCGCCACCTACGATGTACGCTTCATAACCTGCATCCAAAAGATATGACAATATTTGTTTCGCCCCGTCCATCGTAGTACCCCCATCTCATATTTATATCACTCTAATAGGCAATTATATTTCCAACATATTATACTACTTATTAACTAGACTATAACCACATAGTGGATATAATAAGTCCGAATTAGCATTCTTCTCTATTTTACTACAAATCGATAAAAGTAAAAAGAACGGATATACGCAAAAAGTCCGTTCCTATAAGGAACGAACTCGTTTTGCAATCTTTTCACCGGTCAATGTTTTTGCTAACCCTCCATCACTTGTTTCACGAAGTGCTGCTGGCATAGCTCGACCTACTATATTCATTGTTTCAATAACTTCATCTGGTGGTATTTGACTTTCAATCCCGGCCATGGCCATTTCCGCTGCAGTTAAAGCATGGGCAGTATACACACCATTACGTTTAATACATGGTACTTCTACAAGGCCTGCCACTGGATCGCAGACAAGACCTAATAGATTTTTCATGCAAATAGCCAATGCATTACCTACCTGACGAGGTGTGCCCCCCATCATTTCAACAATAGCTCCTGCCGCCATAGCAGAGGCAGTGCCAACTTCGGCTTGACATCCGCCAACAGCACCCGCTACACAAGCGCGATTTGTCACTACATTGCCAATACCGGCACCTGTAAGAAATCCACGTACATAATCATCATGGCTCAGATTATAATGCTCACCAACAGCTTTCACACAGCCCGGCATGACACCGCAAGAACCAGCCGTTGGACAGGCAACGACTTTAAACATTTTTGCATTAGCTTCATTAACGGCAATAGCATAAGTCATAGACTTGTACATTAAATCGCTCATAAATCGCGGTTGACCTTGTGCTAACAATTGCGCCCCTTGTCCACCAGACATCTCAGATGGTGTCTTACCCGTATTTAGTAGGCCAGCTTGAATGGATTTTTCAAACACTTGTAATCGAGTATCGATGGCGGCCATAACAGTTTCTACATCATTTTCATAATTTTCTAATTCCGCCTGCAATACTACGTCAGAGAAGGAAATAGAATGTTCTTCCGCCAAACGGATAATATCCTCAATGGTTTCATACGAATAACTCATAACTCCTCCTACAACACATCAAAGGTCATTAAATCACGTACCCCTGGACATTTGCGCATATTATCTACTAATTCTGCATCTACAATACTATCAGTAGAAATCACCATTACCGCATCCTTGTGCTTAGCTTTTCTAAACACTCGCATGCCCGCAATATTAATGTTCGATTCCCCTAATACTTGGGTAACAAGAGAAATCACACCAGGCCTATCCTCATGGAATACAACCACAGTGAACTCATCACCAGTAATCTCCATATCTACCCCATCCACCTGGGTAATCATAATACGGCCACCACCAAGCGATCGGCCTACAACAGTCATGTGCCGATGGCCTGTATCATACATATCAAATTTCACTACATTTGGATGATCCACCTCAAGAGGAGACTCAATAAATTCATAATCCATGTTATCTCTTTTAGCTAATTCATCAGCCACCCGTATACGGGCATCATCTTCTTGAAAGCCTAGTAATCCAGCTAATAGGGCCTTATCTGTACCATGCCCTTTGTAGGTTTTTGCAAAAGATCCATATAGGGTTAACTCCACACGAGACGGTACACCCCGAAAAATACAATGTGCCATTTTTCCAAGTCTAGCAGCTCCGGCTGTATGTGAGCTAGAGGGACCAATCATAATAGGTCCGATAATGTCAAAAATTGTGTTCATAACTACCTCAAATCAACATATTAATCAACATACATCATGTCGCAATATAGGCATTTTGAAAGAGCCTAACGCCTGCTATATAGCTTTCTTGCTTATAGTATATCAACGAATATATATCTTGTATATATGCACATATGCAGTATATTTGTTCTTGTAGATTATACACGTCAACATATAAAAAAGCGGCATGCAAATTGCTTTGCACACCGCCTAATAATTAACCCAAGATAGCTTTCAAGTCAGCTTCAGGAGTAGTGATTGGGTGTAATTGGAATTTGTCTACCAAAATGCTCAACACATTGCTGGAGAAGAATTTTGGCAAAGAAGGTCCGATGTAGATGTTGCGGATACCCAATGCTAACAATGTTAACAAGATACATACCGCTTTTTGTTCGTACCAAGACAATACCAATGTCAATGGAAGATCGTTTACGTCACATTCGAATGCGCCAGCCAATGCTACTGCTACTTGAATAGCGGAGTAAGCATCGTTACATTGACCCATATCAAGGATACGAGGAATACCGCCGATTTCGCCGATGTTAAGGTCGTTGAAACGGAATTTACCGCAAGCTAATGTCAATACAACTGTATCTTGTGGAGTTTGTTTTACGAAATCTGTGTAGTAGTTACGGCCTACTTTAGCACCGTCGCAACCGCCCACCAAGAAGAAGTGTTTAATAGCGCCAGCTTTTACAGCATCGATTACTGTATCAGCGATACCCAATACTGTACCATGACCGAAACCAGTAGTTACTTCATGACCACCATTGATGCCAGTGAATTCTTGAGCTTCGGAGAAACCGCCCAATTCAAGAGCACGGTTGATAACTGCACTGAAATCTTTTGTGCCATCATCATTAGTTTCTACATGTGTACAACCATCGAAACCTACCATATCTGTAGTGAAGATATTTGCTTTGTAGTTTTCTTTAGGTGGCATGATGCAGTTTGTAGTGAACAAGAATGCGCCAGGAACGTCAACGAATTCTTTTTGTTGGTTTTGCCATGCAGTACCAAAGTTACCTTTTAATTGAGGGTGTTTTTTCAATTCAGGGTAAGCGTGGCAAGGTAACATTTCACCATGAGTATAGATGTTTACGCCTTTGCCGTCAGTTTGCTCCAAGAGCATTTTCAAATCGTGAAGGTCATGACCAGTTACTACGATGAAAGGACCTGGTTCTACAGTCAAAGGAACTGTTGTAGGTACTGGAGTGCCATAAGTTTCAGTGTTAGCAGCGTCAAGTAATGCCATGCATTTCAAGTTAACATGACCAAATTCCATCAACAAATTCAACCATTCTTCTGCACTGTGATCTTTAGCCATTTCAACAAGGCCTTTTACGAACCAAGCATCAACGTCTGCATCATCATAGCCGATAACAGCTGCATGCCAAGCATACGCAGCCATACCACGCATACCTAATAATAATGTGGAACGAAGGGATACGATATCTTCTTCACCTTTCCAAAGTTGTTCCCAATCAAAGTTTTGTTGAGTTGGATCGATGCTAGCGTGGCAAGCATTTACTTCATCGATAAATTCTTGTACACGATCTTCAGAGAAGTTTACGTTAGTTACGCACATGAACAAGCCTTTTTTCAAGTATTTGATTGCTTCTTTTGTAGTACCTTTAGCTTCACAAGCACGTGCTAACCCAACCAAAGCAGCTGTTAATTCATCTTGCAAGTTAGCAACTGGAGCAGTTTTACCGCAAACGCCTTGTACAGTACAGCCCGCTGGTGCTGCAGATTGTTCACATTGATAACAGAACATACTCATTTTAAATCCTCCTTCGCGAGACTTTCTCGCCTTCAAGCTTTCGCTTAACCATCATACTATTCATATACTGACAACTAAAATCACATTTAGTTATTGTCCTTTTTACAAGTATGAGTATACAATAGTGATGTATTAATTTCTGTAGCTTGAGCAACAAAATAAAAAACTTTTTTCTTTTTTACAGATAAATTTGGTTGGCATCAAGTATAACTTATATAAATTTTATATTGAGAATTATTCTCTCCGTTAAATTCTCCGTTAAATGAAAGTTAGCCTCTACATACCTACCATCATCGATTAAACAAAAATGAAAATAGATAGAGTTTTATCTATCTATATTATACTCATTCAATTAGTAAAATTCAATTAGTAAAATTGAAATACTTTTTATACATTTATCATTGCATTTTCTGAAGGCAACAAACATACAGCTATATTCTGTTGACATTCTATTGATATGCTCTTGATATACTAGCACCATACAGCAAACGTAACAGTTTATTGTTACACACTAACAAGGAGGCTCTGATGCAACAACTATTATCTGAAGAGATCATCAAAAAATATTTCAAAACTATCGTGAAATGCCCTCTATTTCAAAATCTTGGTGAGAGTGAATTACTGGGATACCTCCACAATGCCAGAGTCATTGTGAAAGAATACAGGAAAAATGATTTTATCGCCCTCTCTGGTGATCCTATGGAAGGCATCGGCGTTATCCTCGAAGGTAGCGCTCTATTAACTCGCGAAAATGTCATGGGCCAACGCGTTATCATGGCGAACTTAGAGGCATCAGCCATGTTCGGCGAAGCATTACTTTTCAGCAAGCAAGCCCTATGGCCTGCCACTATCAAAGCCATGAAGGCCAGTAAAATCATGTTCATCCCGCTAGAAACATTTATCCAAACATTACCAGATTGCCAACAATGCCAAACCAAAATCCTCTCCAATCTATTGGAGGATTTATCCGAAAAGGCCATGATTCTCACAAAGAAGGTTCATTACCTCACCTTAAAAGGCATGCGTGAGAAAATCTTCGCCTACCTTACAGACATTTACACCGTGCAACATAGCGAAGAATTAAAATTGCCACACAACCGCGAACAAATGGCCGAGGTCCTCAACGTATCCCGTACAGCCCTCAGCCGCGAGCTAGGACGATTACGCGACGAAGGCATTATTGATATCCAAGGTCGGTCTGTGTCGTTATTGGATTTATCGGTAATCACGGAATTCGGATTTAATAACAACTAAATTTTCTGCAAATAATAAAACGGACTTAGATGGCTGATACATCAACGGTATCAAACATCTAAGTCCGTTTTTTTTAATTGCTATAGCTATTCATCCAACTAGCTTTCACCAGTCAACAGTCGATTACCCTATTAGAACCAGCGAGACAAATCAAATTCCTCGCCAATGGTTGCTTTCACATGGGCACGGCCAAGGTATAGGCCTAGCAATGTGAGACTCATGGCAGACATTGGGCCGTTGTCGAATAGGTCGGCAAGGTCGAGCAATACTGGGGAAATGTCGTCCATGATATTGCGCGCCTCCGCACCGCTGAAGGACGTTGGTTTGCTACGCATCAAGGCAAGCAAATCTCGTTGCATAGATGCATCGGTGATGTGCGCTTGACGGAAGAAACGCGGTGCCATGGAATCGTCCACCATCGCCAATTTGTACAAACTAGAGTTCATACTCTTGACAATATAGTTTGGATCAATGCCATCTCGGCCTGTGATGTATTCTAATTCCTCACGGCTAAAGCCACGGAAGTTAAATACGAATGGATAGGAATTACCAAGCAATTGTGCCAATGTAATGGATTCACGTTCTTGAATCGTACAACGAAGGTAATCTAGTTGTCGGAAGAAGGAACTATCATGTGGTACATCGGAGATAAATGGTTCGATATATTTTTCCACATAATGTTGGAAGTTGGATAATGTATAGTTGTTGGAATTTCTAGAATATTGTAACAATAGGGACAATGCCATGATTTGGAAATGACCTAATGTCATATGTGGCAACACGCGAAGTGCATCGAAGGCCACCAAGTACGGTGTACTGGACTTTGGTTGTTGTACCACATCAAAGAATGCCTCTAACGCAACGGCACGCATGCTATCTGTCGGATTCGCTGCATAAGCCTTTTGCATACACATAATCGCTTCTTGAACTACAATATTTTCTAGCAAATAGCGAACTTCGCTAATTTTTGTGATTTGCAATGCAGCTAATGCTTCACGAGTAATAGATTCAACATTTGCTTTTGTAGATTCCCCAACAAGGCCAAAGGATTGAATAAATGGCTTGATTGCTAAATCAACCATTTCTTGTTCTTGCGCCTCTTGCGTCCAAGGGCTAACCGTTTGTTTAGGTTTCCCATCATCTTCGGCAAGGGCTTTATTGATTTCATCTACATTGATGAGGCGAGTTTCTTCCAATACAGATAAATTATTATTATCTGCTGAATTCGCCACAGCACCTACGGCTCCTGAAACGGCTGCCGCTTGAGCACTAACGCTACCTGCACCAGCTGCACTCGCCATACTTGCTGCACCTACAACGCCTGCACTCGCAGCTGCAGCACCAGTAACGGCGCCAATAAGTTGTGTCGCTTCCATATCAGAAGATGGTGTACTTTTCAATTCATCAACTTTTGCAATATCGTTCACATTACCAACGAACTGTGTTTCCTCAATATTCCGAACGGCTGGAATAACGGCGGTGTGTTCGATTTGTTCAGCCACTTTTGGAATAGCTTGAGTATGTTCGATTTTAAAATTAGCGGTATTTTCAGCTACTACAGCATTAGAGGACTTATCTTGTGCATTTTCTTGTACCGCTGCGTGTTTGGCTGTCACATCTACGCCATCTTCGATAACTCTAAATGTTTGTTTACTTTCACTCGCATCGTCGCGATTCACATTGCTGTAGTATGTGGACCCATAATCCTTGATACTATGATGCTCTGTTTGTTTCGGCGCCACCGGTTCATGTTCTTGTTTTTTATCCGGTTTATTGAATAATGCATAACACAACCCAAAGAACACGATGACCACACCAGCGATAACTAAATAAGGAATGAAGGCTTCCATTCATACCTCCTATTACATTAATGACTCATTATATACGGCACGAATGCCACCAATACTTTTTGGGCGAACGCGCGCCGCTGTTACATGGGCACAACCAATTTCTTTCACCCCGAGGCGAACTGGCACTGCCACATGTTTCAAATGCATACCGATGAAAGTATCACCAATATCGATGCCTGCATCTGCTTTGATAAATTCAACGACCACTGGATTGTCTAGCCGTTTATAGGCTGTTGTCGCCATAGCACCACCAGCGTGTTGCTGAGGTACCACATTGCAAAGCTCCTCTGTTGTCACATAGGATTGTTCCACCACGATGGCGCGATTTAAATGTTCACAGCATTGGAATGCTAGATTAATTTGGTGTTCCTTAGCCACTGTATAAAGTTCCTCAAACACAGCCTCTGCCAGTTCCATATGAGAATCATGTCCTATGACACCTCCCGCCATTTCACTGCTAGAACAACCAACAATCACTAACTGCCCCGGCGTTAACCGAGCAGCATCTATTAATTCAATAATAGCTTTACGCGCTTCTTCACGAATGTCCTGTATGGATTTCATATAACCGCCTCGCTCTTAATACTCTATACTAGTTTGTCTAACTTCTATACTATCATAAAATGCATAGATTCGGTAGATAAAAGAAGATTCGGTAGATAAAAGAAAAAAACACCCCTCAGTCAAAGCCAAGGGGTGTTTGAATGCACGGGGAACAACCATGCAAGATTTTATAGTTTACGGTAAGGTTTTTGACCGATTTCGTAGAAATCGTTACCTTCACTATCAATAACTACGATAGCTGGGAAATCTTCTACAGTCAATTCAGCTAATGCTTCTGGGCCTAAGTCACCATATGCAATAACTTCATATTTTTTGACGGATTTTGCAATTAATGCAGCAGCGCCACCAACAGCTGCGAAGTAAGTTACACCATTTTTCTTCATAGATTCGATAACTTCTGGTTTACGGGAACCTTTACCAATCATACCTTTGATACCTTGATCCAACATTGTTGGAGTATAAGCATCCATACGACCGGAAGTTGTAGGGCCAGCGGAACCAATTGGGTCACCAGGTTTTGCAGGTGTTGGTCCTAAATAGTAAACCATTTTGTCATGCCAATCGATAGGCAATTCTTCGCCACGTGCTAATGCTTCTGTCATAACTTTATGAGCAGCGTCACGTGCGGAATAAATTTTACCAGTGATTAAAACGCTGTCACCAGCTTTTAATTTTCTGGACATTTCTTCAGTGAAAGGTGTTTGAATGCGAATTGTTTCAGCCATTACTATGTCTCCTCCTGTTTCTATTAAAGAACAACTTCAGCGTGACGAGCTGCATGACAGCAGATAGTTACAGCCACTGGAAGACCAGCAATGTGAGTTGGACCCCATTCGATGCTAACTGCTAATGCAGTAGTGGAACCACCTAATTGAGCACCGATACCTGTTTTGTTGATGTTTTCACAGATTTCAGCTTCCAATTGAGCATATTCAGGCATTGGATTGCGTTCTGTAGTAGAACGAAGAAGAGCTTTTTTGGAAAGTAAAGCTGCTTGGTCCATAGTACCACCGATACCTACGCCAACTACCATTGGTGGGCATGGGTTAGGGCCAGCTTTTTTAACGATTTCCAATACAGCATCTTTAACGCCTTGTACACCATCAGCAGGTACAAGCATTTTAACGCCAGATTTGTTTTCAGAACCAAAACCTTTTAATTCAACGTCAATTTTGATTTTGTCGCCAGGAACAATTTCAGTGTAGATGATAGCAGGAGTATTGTTTTGAGTATTTTTACGGTTAAACAAAGGTTCTGCTACAACAGATTTTCTCAAGTAACCATCGATATAACCAGCTGCAACACCAGCATTGATAGCTTCTTTAAGATCGCCACCAACGAAGTGAACATCTTGGCCTACTTCTAAGAATACAATTGTCATACCAGTATCTTGGCAAATTGGACGATCTTCATCTTTTGCAATTTCTGCATTTTTGATGATTTGATCAAGAACAACTGCGCCTACTGGAGACTCTTCTGTTTCACGACCAGCTTTTAAAGATTCATAAACATCATTTGGTAAGTAGTAAGCAGCGTCCATACATAATTTTTTGACTGCTTCTGTGATTGTTGATACTTGGATCTCGCGCAAAATAATCCCTCCTCAGGAACAAATATTGAGATTAACTCTATACGTAAATGGTAGCACACTGAGAAAGTCTATTCAACAGCTTAGCTATACCGTTTTCTCAACATTTTTTCGTTTAATGAGAGTTTTTATCATTGGTTAAATATACTCTTTTTATACACTATCAAAATATAGAATATTTTAGATGAAACACTATTAAACGGCATCAATCAACATAATTTCTACAGTATACAAATGTACATTCCCAAACATCCTCTACGCATCTTTTAGGAATATTTACAATAATTGAAAATCTATATCATTTAAATCATTATTTTTTTCTTGAAAATTATTCTTCACCAATTTTATTCAATATACTTTTTTCGATAGTATAAGTATAACACAATCAACATATACCTCAACTATATAGGTTATACCTGCATTTATCCTTATCCTCATTTATATAAATATTTACTTTATATATATCATTTTTTTCAATAAATATAAATTTACACATAGTCTATGTCATTTAGTTATAGATATTGAGCTTTTATCATTTATATTTTTATAAAAAAACACTTGCATAAATTCTATATCTATCATATAATTACTCTTGTATTATTCCTCGATAGCTCAGTTGGTAGAGCAATCGGCTGTTAACCGATCGGTCGTAGGTTCGAGTCCTACTCGAGGAGCCATACTTTTGGCCCGTTGGTCAAGCGGTTAAGACACCGCCCTTTCACGGCGGTATCCCGGGTTCGATTCCCGGACGGGTCACCATATGGACGATTAGCTCAGCTGGGAGAGCGCCTGCCTTACAAGCAGGATGTCGGCAGTTCGATCCTGTCATCGTCCACCACTAAGGAGAGCAAGCAGTATGCTTGCTCTTTTTTTATATCCTAGGCTCTTCAATGAATGTCAAATACAGGGTATACTAATAGTATATGTATTATACAACTATTATAAGCAGCGAATTAATGTTTACTCTACTACATACATGTAGATAGTTATATAATACTATACATAATGTTATTAATTTTGAATTATCCCATACCAAGGAGACTCACTATGAATACCAAACGTTTCTCTACTTTCATCAAAAAACTAGCTACAGTAGCTGTAATGTCTTGCATGACAGCATTCATCGCAACCCCAACTACCTTTGCAGCTGACAATATTTTTGCCAGTGCCTATTTAAAACAAGTACAACCTGTTGAGCAAGATACAACATCTAATAACTTTAAAACGCGTGTCGCTAATGATACAACTAACACCAATAATGCTATTATCTCCAATACTGAAAGCATCGACCTTAGCGGCGACTTGAAAAATTTCCCTAGCCGTAATGTGGTTATCGTAAACCCTAGCAGCAACACTCGTAAAGATCGCGCTGAAATGGCACAATTTATGCGTACAGCTATTACAAACGAACTGAAATACCCATACTATAGTGCTGTAACAACAAATCGCCCTACTAGTGCTTCATTAGCTACGGCGAATTCCCTTGCAACCATTGCAGAAGAAACTGGTGCAGATATCGTACTATTGCCAATCGCTGTTGAAAACGATTATGTGCAATATCGTCCAACTCGTACCTTCCGTTTCGATAGCACTGGTGATGAAATCTACACACGAGTAGCTATCAGCGCCAAATTATATTACTACGATGCTAACAAACAAGAATTCAAAGGCTTAGATAAAACATACTACAAAGATGCAGAGTATCTATCCGTACCAACACAACGAGAAATTTGGAATAAGGTCATGACAGATCTCATGAATAAGCTTCCATACAAACGTGTACCTACAGACATCAATCGTTATACAACACAAACTAAAATTGATACATCTAGTACTGCGCAAAACTTTAATCAAGTAGAGCAACCTATTTCTACTACTTATTCCTTAGCTGGAGTATCTGAATTATAATTATATATATGTTATTACCACCTATAGCCTATAGCCAAAGCGACTCATAGGAGTCGCTTTTGTCTTGTATGATTATAACAAAACGCCGATGATGAAATAATTAACTTTCACCATCGGCGTTTATAGTTTGCAACAAATTATACAGTCCACAACGAGTGTCTATCACACAAATCATATGACTTGCATAATTCATAGCATAGATTTATACATATTTCGCCACATGCAATCGAAGTAGAGCTCTTGCTAACGCATGTTCTGCACGTTCTACATCAATGTCAGGGCTCTTGGAAACCAATCGTTCCTCTGCACGTTGTTTAGCACGTTGTGCCCGGTCTACATCAATAGAATCTGGCAATTGGCAATCAAGGGTCACAATACTCACCTGATTATGCTCAATTTCACAGAAACCACCAAAAACAGCTAAATAATGTTTTTGACCATCTGGTGCATCCAACCGTAAAGGCGCAATATCAAGAGCGACAATCATCGGTGCATGATTAGGCAAGATACCAAATTCGCCATCTATAGCCTTGCCAACTAAGAAGCTAGCTTCACCTGTATAGGCGATTTCATCAGGAGTGATGATTTGTAGGGTCATGGGTTCTGCCATGGTTTATTCCCCCTTCTCTTGCATTCCCTTTGCTTTTTCCACAGCTTCGTCGATATTACCAACCATATAGAATGCTGCTTCAGGAAGCTCATCGTGTTTACCTTCAAGAATTTCTTTAAAGCCACGCAAAGTTTCGGATAATGGCACGTATTTACCTGGAGAACCTGTAAATACTTCTGCTACGAAGAATGGTTGACTCAAGAAACGTTGAATTTTACGAGCACGAGATACTGTAAGTTTATCTTCATCAGATAACTCTTCCATACCCAAGATAGCAATGATATCTTGAAGATCACGATATTTTTGAAGTACTTCTTGTACGCCACGGGCAATGTTGTAATGTTCATCACCTAATACCAATGGATCCAAAATACGGCTAGTGGAATCCAATGGATCCACGGCTGGGTAAATACCAAGTTCCGCAATGGAACGGGACAATACTGTAGTAGCATCCAAATGGGCAAATGTTGCCGCTGGAGCCGGGTCAGTTAAGTCATCGGCAGGTACGTATACGGCTTGTACAGACGTAATAGAACCTTCTTTTGTAGAAGTAATACGTTCTTGCAATGCCCCAACATCATTTGCTAGTGTAGGTTGGTAACCTACAGCAGATGGCATACGGCCTAGCAAGGCGGATACTTCAGAGCCTGCTTGGATAAAACGGAAGATGTTGTCGATAAACAACAACACGTCTTGTTTTTTAACGTCACGGAAATATTCCGCCATAGTTAAGCCAGTCAAACCTACACGCATACGCGCTCCAGGTGGCTCATTCATTTGGCCATATACAAGAGCCGTCTTGTTAATAACGCCGGACTCTTTCATTTCATTCCACAAGTCATTACCTTCACGAGTACGTTCGCCTACGCCGGAGAATACGGAGTAACCACCATGCTCAGTAGCAACGTTGTGAATCAATTCCATGATTAATACGGTTTTACCTACACCGGCACCACCGAACAAACCGATTTTACCACCTTTTACATAAGGGGCAATCAAATCAACGACCTTGATACCAGTTTCCAAGATATTAGTTTCTGGTGCCAAATCATCATATTTCGGAGCTGGACGATGGATAGGCCATTTTTCATCAACTTTCACAGGTGTTGGATCATGATCCACTGGTTCACCAAGAACATTAAAGATACGGCCAAGTACACCTTCGCCAACTGGTACTGCAATAGCTGCACCAGTATCTTCGGCTTCCATACCGCGAGTCATACCATCAGTAGAGCTCATCGCAACGCAACGAACTGTGTCGTCGCCCAAATGTTGCATAACCTCTACTACAATTTTTTGTCTATCGTGGGCCTTATGGTCATGGTAGATGTGAATGGCGTTATAAATAGCAGGTAATTTGCCATTTTCAAAACGCACGTCAACAACTGGACCGATAACCTGGACCACTTTACCAATATAATTACTCATTAAGAGGTCTCCTTATCTATTGCAAGGCATTCGCACCGCCTACAATTTCAGAAATTTCATTTGTAATACTAGATTGACGAAGTTTATTGTATTCTAATCCAACTTTATCAATCAATTCACCTGCATTATCTGTAGCTGATGTCATAGCTGTCATACGAGCACCTAATTCACTAGCAGCTGATTGTAGCAAGCCATTATACATTGTAATCTCCAAATATTTTGGCAGTATTTGTTCACATACGGTAGTCACATCAGGCATAAAAATATAGTCTTGACCATCTTGCTCTGCCTGTGGTGTTTCGATTGGTAACAATTGATGTGCCTCTGCAACTTGCGTCATAGAATTCACAAAATGCGTATATACCATAATAACTTCATCCACTTCACCATTAAGGAATCGAGGGATGACCTCTTGGATTAACGCACGAGCATGTTCATAGCCAGGCTTGTCAGAGTAACCGCTAAAGTGTTTCTCTACATGATAGCCTCTAATTTTCATACAGTCTCTAGGTTTTCTACCAGATGTAATGATATCGTATTGATCCGGTGTTTTAGTACCGATTTGTTCAATCACAAACTTAGTTAGATTTGTGGAGAATGCACCAGCAAGACCTTTATCAGCACCAATCATCACATAGCACGTCCGTTTTACAGGGCGTACTTCTAATAGTGGACTAGAGAAGTTTTCAGGAATACTACTAGCAATATGACGCAAGATTTGACCCAATTTATCTGCATAAGGACCAGTCGCTTCCGCCTTACCTTGAGCACGACGAAGACGAGCAGATGCTACCATCTTCATTGCTTTTGTAATTTGTTGCGTATTGGTAACACTTTTTATGCGTTTTCGCAAATCTTGTGCACTAGCCATACATTACGCCTCCTTCGGAGTCACAAGTGTATGAGTAGTACCAAAATTCTCTACACATTCTGGAATTGCTTTTTTGAGCAATTCTTCAGTTGCTTCGTCAAGTTTTTTAGTTTCCTCAATCGTTGTAATGATTTCTTTGTAGTTAGCTTTGATATAACGAACTAATTCGTTTTCAAATTCCAATACATCATCTACTTCAATTTTAGAAAGATATCCTTTAGTACCGGCATACAAAGTAATAACCATTTCAGGAACACTCATAGGTTCGTATTGACCTTGTTTCAACATTTCTGTCAAACGAGCACCACGATCTAATTGTTCACGAGTGGAACGGTCAAGATCGGAACCGAATTGAGCAAACGCTGCCAATTCACGATATTGTGCTAAGTCAAGACGAAGCTGACCAGCAACTTGTTTCATCGCTTTTGTTTGTGCACTACCGCCTACACGGGATACGGACAAACCTACGTCAACGGCTGGACGCACACCGGAATAGAACATATCTGTGCCCAAGAAAATCTGACCATCTGTAATGGAGATTACGTTCGTTGGGATGTATGCAGATACGTCACCGGCTTGTGTTTCGATAATAGGTAAGGCCGTAATAGAGCCAGCACCCAATTCATCAGATAATTTTGCAGCTCGTTCTAATAGACGAGAATGTAAGTAGAACACGTCGCCAGGGTATGCTTCACGCCCTGGTGGACGACGAAGTAACAAACTCATAGCACGATAAGCAGCTGCTTGTTTCGTTAAGTCATCATATACGCAAAGTACATGTTTACCTTGGTACATGAAGTATTCGCCCATTGCAACGCCTGCATATGGTGCGATGTATTGGATAGGTGCCCCTGTAGATGCACTAGCGGATACAACAATGGTGTAATCCATAGCTCCGCCTTCTTCAAGTTTTTGAACAACACGAGCTACTGTGGATTCTTTTTGACCGATAGCCACATAAATACAAATTACATCTTTACCTTTTTGGTTCAAAATTGTATCAATCGCGATAGCAGTTTTACCTGTACCACGGTCACCGATGATCAACTCACGTTGGCCACGTCCGATAGGTACCATCGCATCGATAGCTTTTAGACCTGTTTGTAATGGTTCATGTACGGATTTACGATCCGCAATACCAGGTGCAGGATGTTCAATTGGACGGGATTCCGTCGTTTTGATATCACCTTTACCATCGATAGGTTGTCCCAATGGATTAACAACACGCCCAATAAGCGCTTCACCAGCTGGAACTTCCATAATTTTGCCAGTACGACGTACTTGGTCGCCTTCTTTAATCAAGAAGTCATCACCTAATAATACGGCACCAACATTATCTAATTCTAAGTTTAAAACCAAGCCATATACGCCATGAGGAAGTTCTAACAATTCCCCGGCCATGGCTTTTTCAAGACCATAAATATGGGCAATGCCATCCCCAACATCGAGGACTGTTCCCACATCATCAACGTTGAGATCCACGTCATAGTCCTGAATTTGCTGCTTAATAATAGCAGTGATTTCTTCAGGCTTCATTTTCATATGTTCCCATTCACCCCTATCCAATAGCGTCTATTTTTAACAATGTTTTTTCTAATTCTGAAAGTCTACGTGCTACGCTACCATCAATTCTTTGGTCCCCAATTTGAACCACTAAACCACCCATAATGGATGAATCTTGTTTGACATCTAGCATAATATCTTTACCCGTAAGTTCCTTTAATTTTGCTGTTAAAGCTTGTTCCATCGATTCCGATAATGGTTCTGTTACCGTTACCGTTGCCTCTAAAATACCACGAACATGTCTGGATTTAGATATAAAGCCACGAATCGACTCTTCAATAAAGCGATACCGTCCTCGTTGTATCATTACATACAGGAAGTGCAGTGCCGTTTTATTGATGGCTTGTTCAAAGATTTTACCCATAAGTTCAATCTTGGATTGGGCTGTCATAATGGGGTTCATGAGAAAGGAGTTTAATTCAGGATGTTCCTTCATCACATTGGATACATAGGATAAATCCTGCTCCATCTCTTGTAAATTATTTTGCTCTTCGGCAAGCTCCAAAATAGCGGAGCTATATTTATCTGCTACAATTCCTATGCTCATCGTATCACAACCCTATCGTTTTACCATCGAGTTTAGCAATAGCTTCTTCAATTAGTTTTGTATTCGTTGCACTATCCATATCTTTAGCTACTACTTTGCCCGCCATAGCTACAGATAAGGAAATTACTTCATTACGTAAACTATTCATTGCACGATCACGTTCTCGTTCAATCTCTTGACGAGCTTTTTCTTTTTCATTTGCAATTTGTTCACGTACTTCAAGTACTTGCGCTTTAGTAGTTGCTTCTGCTTCCTTCACAGCTTTCTCAATGATCGCTTGTGCTTCTTGGCGTGCATTCGCAATTTGTGCAGTATACTCTGCTTTCATAGCTTCTGCATCAGTACGCGCTTGTTCAGCCGTTTCCAAATCATTGGCGATTCGATTTTTCCGTTCTTCCATAACGCCACAGATTGGTTTATATGCAAATTTCGCTAAAATAGCAACTAATATAAAAAAGTTAAGGAATTGGGCAATTACAGTACCGTTTAAATCTACCAACGGTCGTCCCTCCCTAATTATAATTTAGTGAATACTAAGAAAATTGCAATAACTGCCGCGATGATAGGCATTGCTTCGATCAAACCTACTGCGATAAACATAGTTGTCATCAATTGGCCACGAAGTTCTGGTTGACGAACTGTGCCTTCTAATACCTTCACTGCTACCAATGCATCACCGATAGCTGCCGCTAATGCTGCAAAACCGATTGCCACTGCTGCTGCGATTGCGTATAAACCTTGAACTTCCATAATGTACCTCCATAAATCCTAATTAATGTTCCGCAACGACTTGTGATAAATACGAAGACGTCAATACTGTAAAAATAAATGCTTGAATAACACCAATTACTAAACTAAATGCAATCCATGCCCACTCAAGTGGTACATAGGCAGGTAATAAATTGTACATTACCTCCAATAAGATTTCACCGGCTAGAATATTACCAAATAACCGGGCTGCCAAGGTAACAACTTTGGCAATTTCTTCAAATACATTTAGTACAAATAATGCTACATAAGGTTCGAAAAAATGTTTAAAGAATCCTATGCCTTTAATACGAATACCTGTAGCCCAGACTACAGCAGAACTTGCTAATGCAAATCCTAATGTCGTATTAATATCGGCTGTTGGCGAGAATAGTTTCCCACCGCTTGGTAGTAGACCTAATTCATTGCCGATACAAATGAATAGAAAGAAAGTGAATAATAAGGAACTCACTTTAGACCAGTGTTTACCTAAATTCGGTGCAAACTGTGCCTCTAGTGTTTCCAACACCATCTCTACCACGTTTTGAATGCCTGAAGGCACCAATGCCCGCTTGCGCGTAGCTAACATTGTAATGACAATAACAATCGCCATCGTAAGCCATGTCATATACAAGGTATCAATGTGAAAGGATAATCCCATCCACTGTACCACTGTATGGTGGCCTGCATGCAATTCCACAACTTCAACCCCTTTCCATACGCATATATACTTAAAACAAAGGCTTAACTATTATAATCATACCCTATAATGAATATGCGTTCAACCTGAAACAGTTGATAATTCCTATCCGTTATATACCAAATATTCATAATACATCGATGTTTATGCAGTTTTATCCGATTATGACATAAAGAGTTAAACTTTTATTATTTTTATAATAGACATCACTTTTTATTATGTATTGCATAATATAAAAAATAATTATCCACTGTCTTTCTCTTTATACAGTGAATTATAAGAAATTCTAAAATAACCCTAGGGTGCATGCCTATATGCAAATTAAATCAATCAATGGTCATATTTCCAATACACAATGTACAATACCGGCTTTGTAATTAAAAAACTACATACAACCATGAAGGGATTAATAAAGGCAAATTTTGTACTAATAAGCACAAGAGCTATAACCAAAAGTAATCGTTGAGCTGCTTGCATCCGAGATTTTCGGACAATATCTTCTGGATCTACAAATTGCAATTTGTACGAATGAAATCCCAATAGCGCTAGGTATAACATCACAATCCATTGCCCCCAAAGCCATCCACCTAAATACTCAGTATAGCCAAGAGACAAAATACCCAAACTACCTAAAAGAGCGACAACCATACAAGCTACTAATATCTTTCTTAATAATATAATCAAGCTATTCATACGCACCACTCTATTTGACAACTTGCTTATACAGCATGTATAAGCCCCCAAAGCCGCCAATAATACCACCCATGATAATTCCTCCTGGTGATGTTCCAAAGGTACTATCGAATTCATAACCTAACCATAGGCAACCACCAATACTACAGAGCAAACTAATACCAGCGGAGGAGGCCACCGCAACGGCTTTCAGCATGTCTACTTTTGTTTGTTTTTCGTCCTCACTGGTTTGCCCCTTGTGTTGCTTCTTAACTTGATGTATTGTATCCACCTGTTGTTCCAGATTGTCTGGTGCTGATTTTATAGCTTGCTTAGATTCATTCATGCTGTGGACCTCCTTTCTCAAAGATTATTCGCTTCCAAGCCTTGACCTAGAAATACTTTACCGTACAATTACCATATCAATTACGGTTAACATAAAAATATTGCATGAAGTGGTGCTACCTCAATGCAACGCCACCTCATGCGATGAGGTACTACTTATACATGTTATAATCCACTCTATTGGAATAATCCTTCGAGGATCTTTTTATTTATTTTCCAAAGCGATCTGGCACATTGGGATTGCCAAGGAATTCATGGCGTAATGCTTCTACAATACGGCGAGATGCTTGTCCATCACCATAAGGATTAACGGAATTAGACATTATTTTATACGCATCTTCGTCATGTAATAGTTCATAAGCTGCATCATGAACCGCATCTTTGTCAGTACCTACTAAACGTACAGTGCCAGCTGTGACTGCTTCTGGGCGTTCTGTAGTATCACGCAATACGAGAACTGGTTTACCTAATGCTGGCGCTTCCTCTTGAATCCCCCCGGAATCAGTAAGAATCAAATAGGATTTAGCCATCAAATTGGCAAATGGTTCGTAATCCAGTGGATCAATTAATGTGACACGTTCCACTGTGCCCAGTTCCTCTTGTACGACTTGGCGCACCTTTGGATTTTTGTGTACTGGGAATACGATTTGAATATCTTCAAATTCTTCAACTAATTGACGTATGGCACCATACACATGACGCATTGGTTCACCAAGGTTTTCACGACGATGAGTGGTGACGAGAACGATACGTTTCGTAGAGTCTAATGCATTGATAGCCTCCTCTTCAAAAACATAATCCTCACGAACGGTAGTTGCCAACGCATCAATAACAGTATTACCAGTCACATAGAGATGATCTTGGTTAATATTTTCTTTCACCAAATTCGATTCAGAACTAGATGTTGGAGCAAAATGATAGGTTGCCAATGAGCCTGTAAGTTTACGGTTCATTTCCTCAGGGAATGGTGAATAAATGTTACCAGTTCTGAGGCCTGCCTCAACGTGCCCAACAGGGATTTCTTGGTAAAAGCTCGCTAATGCACCAGCAAATGTCGTCGTTGTATCGCCATGAACGAGCACAACATCAGGCTTTGCTTCCTCTAATACGGATTTCAAACCCAACAAGGCACGATCAGTTACATCATACAATGTTTGACCTGGACTCATGATATTAAGATCGTAATCAGGAGTAATATCAAATAAACGCAATACTTGGTCGAGCATATCACGATGTTGAGCTGTAACAGTTACAATTGGATCCATATCGGGAGCCTCAGCCAAGGCCTTTACAACAGGAGCCATTTTTATTGCCTCTGGTCGAGTACCAAAGATTGTCATTACTTTTAGCATGTTCAGTCCTCCTACATCAGGAACCATTTTGTTCTACTCTATTAAAAACACTTTGTTCATAATCTATTAGGAACCTTTATGTTCGTCCTCATGTTGCCCTAGGGCTTCGTTTAATTCATGTCTTTCAAATGCAATAGTCGTATCATTGTCGTAAGATGCATCAACGTTACGTGCATTACCTACAATGCCATGTTTAGAGCTGTCACTATCACCCGCAAGTTGTTCGATGCCATCATTGTTAGCAATAACACCCAAACGCCGAGCAATAAAAATACTCAAAATAAAGAGTACAAGCACTACTAGAGCTCCAACCCAGATATTTACCTCTACGACGATAACGGATACACCACCAAGAAAGGCCGTCACAGCGTACATCATCAACACTGCTTGTTTTTGTGTCAAACCTTGTGCCAACAAACGGTGATGCACATGACCTTTATCCGGTTTAAAGATAGGTCGACCGCTAATTTTACGGCGCACAATGGCAAATAAAGTATCTAGAATTGGTAACCCCAATACGATAGCTGGAACCACAAGGGCAATAGCGGCAGCTGTTTTTACAGTACCCATTACAGAAATAGCTGCCAATGTATAGCCTAGGAGCATACTGCCTGTATCACCCATGAAAATTTTTGCCGGGTTAAAGTTATACCGAAGGAAACCAACTGTAGCACCAGCCAAAGCCAAGGCGATACAAGCTAGTTCCACTTGTCCAAGCTGTAATGTCATAACGGCCAAGGCGATGCAGGCGATAAATGAAATCCCTGCGGCGAGACCATCAAGACCATCGATAAGGTTTACAATATTCGTAAAGCCTACAATCCAAAAGATTGTCAACGGCACAGACCAGAATTTAAGATAAATCATACCGATAAACGGCAATTCGATGAAGTCCACACGAATGCCATACGCCACCAAGACAGCAGCGGCAATGATTTGCCCCATCAATTTTGTTTTTGCTTCAATTTGTTTAATGTCATCCCAAATACCAACGAGAACGAGGATGACAGTACCTAGCATGAGGCCAAACACGGAGTGATCGTGTGGTACATTGAATAATACCGACCCGACGTAACCGAGGAAAATAGCTAGTCCACCGAGACGGGGAATAGTTCCTTTATGCACCTTACGTGCATCAGGTTTATCAATCGCCCCGATTCTGATGGCAAAGTGTCTCACCACCGGTGTTAATGCATACGTAATGATTAAGGCCACAACAAAGGCCCATACGTATATCATCATAAGAGCACCTCCTGTGCCATATGTTACAACGTATGTAAAGACCTAGCCCCCATGAAGGTTAGGTCTTACAAGATTAGTTTGTTAAGCTACGAATTGGGGCGGGGATACGACCACCACGAGCAATGAATTCAGCCGCACTGTAAGGACTAACTTCAATGATTGGGGCATACCCAAGCAAACCACCGAATTCTACCATTTCGCCTACTGTTTTTCCTGGAACAGGAATCACACGAACAGCAGTCGTTTTATTATTGATCATACCAATAGCAGATTCATCAGCAATGATAGCAGCGATTGTGTCAGCTGTTGTATACCCAGGGATAGCAATCATATCAAGACCTACGGAGCATACGCAAGTCATAGCTTCTAATTTATCAAGAGACAAACTGCCACAAGATACAGCATCAATCATTCCCGCATCTTCAGATACAGGGATGAAAGCACCACTCAAACCACCTACGTGGGAGGATGCCATAAGACCACCTTTTTTAACCGCATCATTTAATAATGCCAACGCAGCCGTTGTGCCATGAGCGCCACAAGAGGAAATCCCCATTTCTTCTAATACGTGGGCAACGGAGTCACCTACTGCAGGTGTTGGAGCCAAGGATAGGTCAATGATACCGAATGGTTTATTCAAACGACGTGATGCTTCTTGTGCTACGAGTTGACCCACGCGAGTAATTTTGAACGCAGTTTTCTTGATAGTTTCAGCCACCACGTCAAAGGATTGACCGCGAACGCCTTCCAACGCATGTTTTACTACGCCAGGGCCAGAAACACCAACGCTAATAGCACAGTCACCTTCGGTGACACCGAAGAACGCCCCCGCCATGAACGGATTATCTTCTACAGGATTACAGAAAATAACGAGTTTAGCACACCCCAACGCATCATTATCTTTTGTTAATTCTGCGGTTTTCTTAACGATGATACCCATATCGCGTACAGCATCCATGTTGATACCAGTTTTAGTGGAGCCTACACCTACAGAACTACATACGATATCCGTCGTAGCCAATGCTTCTGGGATAGAATCGATCAAGATACGGTCAGCCTTAGTCATCCCTTTTGTCACAAGCGCACTAAAACCGCCAATAAAATTAACGCCCACTGTTTTTGCAGCACGATCCAACGCCTCTGCAATAGATACATAGCTTGTCAAATTAGTACCGCCTGCCACCAAGGAAATAGGTGTAACAGAAATACGTTTATTAATGATTGGAATACCAAGCTCACGTTCGATATCTTCACCAGTAGATACTAGATGTTCCGCTTCTTTTGTAATGCGGTCATAAATGCGGTCGCATAATTGTTTACCATCACTGGAGGCACATTCCAAGAGGCTAATCCCCATGGTAATAGTACGCACATCCAAGCGGTTTTTATGGATCATGCTATTCGTTTCTAAAATATTTTCAATAGATAACATAATTCCACCTACCTATATGCGGTGCATGCTAAGGAAAATATCAGCATGTTGTACTCGAATTTCAACGCCTAGCTTTTCGCCCAATTCATTCAAGGCACCTTGCACTACATCCAAAGTATTTTTTGCATCCTCTGGCGTTTCGCACATCATAATCATATTGAAAAAACCATCCATAATCGTTTGATTGATGGACAAAATATTTACATTATTATCGGCTAGAACGTTACTAACGCCCGCAATAATCCCCACGCGGTCTACACCTACAACGGTAATGACTAATTTCATAATTCTCACCTTTTTCCAACTACATAATTAGCGGTTGTTTCTCACGCAACCATAATAAAATATTATATCACAGTGCAGTGTATCGGTAAAATAGAATCATCTCGATACACCGCATGTTTACTACTCTTTAATTACGCTAGATACGAGTTCTTCCCCTGCGGAAAGTAAAGCCACCAAACCTTTTTCCCCTTTATAGCTTTCACCATAAATTTTGTAAAGGTCCTCTGTCCCTGATGGTCGTGCCACGAACCAACCTTGCTCTGTTTGCACGCGAAGACCATCAATTGGCATATCCTTGTACAAAGATGTAGTACGAATATTGATAATAGCATCTCCATCGAGGGTTTCCACGGTGATATCCTCAGGTTGCAATTTTTTTAATTTTTGTTTTGCTTCTTTAGAGCAAGCCGCATCAATACGTCCGAATACAGGTTTACCATAGGTTTCTGTAAGAGATTCATAAAGTTGAGATGGATTTTTACCCGTTACCGCCAGGATTTCCATCGCTAGCAACGCCATGATAATGCCATCCTTATCAGTTGTCCATACAGTACCATCCTTTTTCAAGAAGGATGCACCGGCACTTTCCTCACCGCCGATACCGATAGTGCCATCAAATAATAGAGAGGCAAAATATTTAAATCCCACTGGCACTTCATATACAGGGATTTGTTTATCCTCTGCCCAGCGGTCCACGAGATGTGTTACCACCGCTGTTTTACCAATGCCTTTTTGACTCCAACCACGAGTGGTGAACAAATACGATGCAGCAGCGAGCATATAATGGTTCGCTTGCAATAAACCATCACCAGTGACAACACCATACCGATCATAATCCGGGTCATTACCCACAGCCAAATCGTATTCACCGATTTGCTTGATTACATCCGCCATCGCGTACTGAGATGAACAATCCATACGTACTACGCCATCATGGTCATAGGTCATGAAACTAAATGTTGGATCATATTCAGAATTGATTACAGTCAGATTCAAATTGTAGTAATCACGGATAGCATTCCAGTATGCTCCACCACTACCACCAAGAGCATTGACGAGCACATTAGGATTCGCCAATTGAATAGCTTCCATATTGATGACAGAGCTCAATTCCTCTACATATAGCTTTTTATAATCGTATGGTAATTGTGCATCTGGTTCAATATTATCTACAGAAATACGTTTTACATCTTCGCAATAATTACGAAGATATTCATTCGCCTTTGTTTCAATCCATTTAGTCACCATTGTGTCCGCAGGACCACCATTCACAGGATTATATTTAATGCCCCCATTATCTGGAGGATTGTGAGATGGTGTAATGATGATGCCATCTGCTTTATCATCATAAGTTTCATTATAGCGAATGATTGCACGAGACACAGACGGTGTAGGAACAAATCCCATTTCACTATCTACTGCAGCTACAATACCATTCCCAGCTAATACTTCAAGAACTGTTAACAATGCAGGTTGAGATAAGGCATGTGTATCTTGACCAACGAACACCGGGCCAGTGGCACCAAATTTGCTACGTCCATCACAAATAGCTTGTGTAATAGCTGCTACGTGTAAATCCGTAAATGTTTTATCCATGGATTTACCACGATGACCAGAGGTACCGAATGATACCTTTTGATTATCGTCCGTTACGTCCGGCGCTTCGTTATAATATGCATCTACAAGAACTTGTACTTCAATTAAATCTTCTTCACGCACAGGTGTGCCTGCTAATGTATGAGCCATAGTCTCCTCCTATGAAAGTATATTTAATTCATTATACTATATATCAAATTATATCAAATATCAAATTATATCAAATTATTTTGAATTCAACATATATCGTACTTTATCTATCCGACTATTTGGACGACGGGGCTGGCAAACAGGTTCGCCAGTGGTAACCTGATATCCTTTTAACTCTGTTAAACAAACGCTACGTCCATTTGTAAAGAAAGTTAAATCATTACGATATTCTTGAATACACCGAGCAGGAATTTCTCCACTAAGAATGACCTCATTATTTTTCAGTTGAGTGTCTACGATGTTCGCACAATATTTAGGAGCATCGTTATATGCTCGTGAAAGATATTCTTGTGGTGCATAAATTTTAAAACTAAGATATGGCTCTAACAATTCTGTTCCAGCTTTTTTTAAAACTTGTTCCAATACAATAGGAGCAAGCATCCGAAAATCTGCTGGGGTACTAACAGGGCTATAGTATAAGCCATACTTAAAACAGATTTTACAGTCCGTCACATTCCAACCATACAATCCTTGTTCACAGCCATATCGTATCCCTTCCATAACTGCATTTTGAAACGATTGATTTAAGTATCCAAGAGAAACCGAGCTCTCATACTGTACTCCGCTCCCTAATGGAAGCGGTGCTACAGAAAGACCAATGGAAGCCCAGAAGGGATTCGGTGGCACTTCGATGTGAATGGTATACTCTGCTTTTTTTAACGGTCTTTCCATATAAATGACTGTAGGCTTTTTTATTTTTACCTCCACATGATACTTTTCTTGCAATAGAGCACAAGTCACTTCCATTTGTACTTTCCCTAAGAAAGAAAGTATGATTTCATGTGTCGTAGAATCCACATAATATTGTAGAAGCGGGTCACTGTCGGAGATTTCTAAAAGTGCATCAAGTAACATTTCCCTTTGTTGAGGTTTGCTCGGTTCAACAGTTGTTTGCAGCAGAGGGAGCGGATTTTCAATTCTCTCTCTCTGTGGCAATAGCTTTGTATCTCCAAGAACACTATTTAGCTTCAAAAACTCATTTTGCAAAATAACAATTTCCCCGGAATAAGCCTTATCAATTTTACATAATTCACCATTTATTGAAGTATACATTTCTGTAATTTTTATTTTTTCCTTTTCCGATATTCTAACCGAATCCCGCAAATGCAGGATTCCGCCATAAAGGCGTACATATGCAAGACGTTGTCTTTCTTCCGAATATTCAATTTTGAAGACATTTCCGCAAAGTTCAGACTTCTTTCTGTATGTTGATGAATAAAATTTATTCGTTATCACTTCTATAAGCTGCTCAATCCCTATGTTGCTTTTTGCGCTTCCATGATAAACAGGGTACAAGGAGCAATTCTGAAATCTTCTGATTTCCTCTTGTTCGAGTTCTAATGCTTCTAATGATTTACCGGACATATATTTCTCTAAAAGGTCATCATTTCCTTCTATTACCACATCCCATTGCTCAGGTTCCGTACAGCTCATCACACACATATTAGGGTGCAGCTCTACTTTCTGTTTGATTATAATTTCCATAGAAAGTTTCTCTTTAATATCCTGATAAACCGTTGATAAATCAATTCCATTTTGGTCAATCTTATTGATAAAAAAGATTGTGGGAATCCCCATTTTCCTAAGTGCATGAAATAATATACGAGTTTGTGCTTGTACGCCATCTTTTGCAGAAATCAGTAGAATTGCCCCATCTAAAACTGATAATGAACGATATACTTCTGCTAAGAAATCCATATGTCCTGGCGTGTCTATGATGTTCACCTTCGTATTTTCCCACTGAAAAGAGGTTATTCCTGTCTGAATTGTAATTCCTCTCTGACGTTCTAAAAGCGTATTATCCGTCCTCGTTGTACCTTTGTCCACGCTTCCTAATTCTGTAATCGCTCCACTGTTATATAATAAGCTTTCTGTTAAGGTAGTTTTTCCTGCATCAACATGAGCTAAAACTCCAATATTAATAATTTTCATGTGATTTTCCTCCATTCAAAAGCCCAAAAGGGCATAAAAATCCCAGTGATAAATACTCTTATCACTGGGATTTTTATGCATAACCATAGGCATACAAAGCATACAGATATTCTCCGGATACTTTAGAATCACATGATAAAGGTATTCTTAAACTGGGTACAAAAAACTAAGCCCTCCTAAAAAAGGACATCCAATTATTTGTTCCCACTATCAAATTGACAGTTTATTTAAGAATACCTTGCCGCATATTTATTAACTCCTTTTAAATAGATACTTAAATAATAGCACGTAAGAGCATATTTGTAAAGGAATCTCCAATTTTTTATCAAAGAGAGTACGTGATTACAAAATAGCTGTAATAATGTACCAATATTTGTTATTCTATAATCTTCCAATTACTCCCGTTCTTTTCAAGTACCAAATCAAATTGAGATACCTGCGTTGCTTTGGTCTGCTGGTCGATATACTCCACTGTCAGCGATACCGTGACTTGATTATCCTTACGATTGTGAATAGGATTTACCAGTTCTTGAAAGATGTACTCTTTTCCGATTGGTTTTAATATCCCGTCATTCACATAGTAGGAAAGTTCACTGGCTGTCGCTGTAGGATAGAGCTTGAAGAACGTCGTTAAAAACTCATTGATTTCATTGGTTGTAATGGAATCAACCGTCCCCTCACTTTCAATGGCTTTTGGTTTATAACTTGATTTCTTAGGTATGTTGGTAATGGTCGGATTCTTAACCAGTACCATATTTCCAGAACCATCTACATAGACACTCACTATATAAGCAGAGTGGACGGTCTTTGTATTTTCTCCCTCTGTAATGAGCTGGTCTACACTGTAGGTTACATTAAACTCATTGTCGCCAGTTGGCTCTACCGTCCATATCTGAAATCCTCTTACAGAAGACGATACAGGAATATCTTTGCGTACTGTATCAACATTGAGAGCTTGAAGTTCATCTGTCAGATAGCCTTTTAGACTTTCCATTCGATTATCAATGGACTTATCGGATTGCTCATATTAATGTCAAGACTATTTTGAACAATTGTGCCAATATTTTTATGTACAATTGTTCAATTATTTTTATCAGATATTTTGGATAATGCAGTAGCCGTCCTGTAAGAGTTTCCGAGAATATTTACAATAGTAGAATGATGAACAAGTCTGTCTAAAATAGCACTAGCTAGCATATTGTCTAAAAATATTTGATTCCAGTCGGATAGATTAATATTACTAGTAACTATTGTGCTTTTCTTTTCATAACGTCTATCTATAAGTTGAAAAAACATTTTTGCTTCTTGTTCTCCAATTGGCAAATATCCAATTTCATCAATTATAAGAAGCTTGTATTTACTAAAATGTTTTATTCTATCATCAAGTTTGTTTTCAATATAAGCTTTTTTTAATTGCTCTATCAAATCTTGGCATTTTATAAAATAGGTACTTACTCTTTTCTTTGCTGCAGCAATTCCAATTGACGTGGCAAGGTGGGTCTTACCCACGCCACTATTGCCTATCAATATAATATTGCTATTATTATCTAAAAAACGTAAGCTTTCGAAATCTAAAAATTGTTGTTTGTTTATTTTAGGTTGAAACTCAAAATCAAAGTCCTTCAATTCTTTCAGGTGCGGGAATGCTGCTACTTTAACCATAGCGTGCGCAGCATTAAAATTTTTAACTTCAACCTCTTTACTAGTTAACTCACACAAAGCGTCTACAATGCTTAGTTTATGCTCATTTATTTTATTAATATAGTCATCTATTTGTAGGCTGATTTGTGTTAATTTAAGTTCATGTAAGTTCTTCTGTAACTGTTGATAATTGTTCATTAAACTTTTTCATCTCCTCTAAATGTTTAGCTGCATAGTTTTTAAAATCTTCTTTATCCGAGTTTCTAAAAGTTAAGCTCATCATTGCTAAGTGATGATTTTCATGATAATTAATTTTTTTATTAGAAACTGTATGTAAAGTTATTAATTTATGGTCATAATAAACATATAGGTTATTATCAATAACTTTAACAACAATATTTTTATTAATAAAATCAACGGGGACAGAATATAGATTTCCCTTATAGCGAAATAGTCCATTGGAATTGACTTTCGCATGTATTGTTGTATTTTTGTAATAAGAACATATTTTATCATTTGGTAGTGGTAAAAGATGTTCTTTCTCTTTTTTAAATACTAATATTGGAGGAATACCTATTGCCTGACAGACTCTTGAATTAGCTTCATTTGTTATTTCTTGCATCTTCTCGAATAACTCTTCCTCATTATTAAGCAATCCATTATAAGTCATTATTTCATCAATAACTCGCATTGGATTTTCAACTTTTGCTTTAGTATTTGGCCTTGCTCTAATGCAAGGTACGATATTAAATCCAAAGTCATCAGCAAATTGCTGAAATTTAGGATTAACTTTACCGTCAGAACGTTCCGTTCTAGCTTTATCCATCATTGTTGAAGCATTATCTATAACTATTTCTTTGGGCACACCTCCTAATGCTTCAAAAGCATTAGTTAAGAAATCAAATAAATATGCTTGAGATGTTGATGGACAAATTGCCCAATATTTGAACCTAGATGCTGATAATATCAAACTGCCAACATTAAAGATAAACTCTTCTCCGCTTTTAAAAGAAAATTTTAATTTTTCTTTCCAATCAAATTGTGCTTGTTTTCCAAAGGAAGTTTCAGATTTTACAGCATCTTTCTTTTTGTTTGGTTTAAAGTATTCTGCAAATTTTTCATGTTTTAAAATATAATAATTAAAATTACTTCTTGAACAATCTAATCCTTTTTCTCTAACCAAATATCTATAGAGATGAGATTTATAATAAAATATTTGGTCCGTTTCTGCTGAAAGCAAACTCGAAATGATATCATAAAAATCATCTATCTTTGATTTTTTAGATTTTCTAACTTTCTTTATATCTCCATCATAATACTTTTTAACTGTTCTTCTATCCACTCCTAATTCTCTAGCTATGGCACTAAAATTAGGTCTATCCAAATTATTAACCTCGACTAAAAGTTTTAGCTTATTTAAATCTTTTACTGATCTTAAAAATATTTCAGTATTAATGTTTATCATATAAATCATATTAATCACCATTAATAGTCAAGTCCATAATCCTGTGTAAAATACTATACAATGTTTTACCGGTCACTCATTGATTAAACTTAATATATTTTCTTGTAGAACTGAGCCATTCATCATGAAGGTCCATAAGGACAGCTC